>NZ_JUMS01000033.1:0-10757 GCF_001059415.1 Enterobacter sp. 940_PEND | reverse complement strand
GAGAGGATACCTTCGGGTGGTAAATCCGTTTAACCTCTGGAAACGGATATCGCTGAACAGTGATTGAGGTCATTTCAACTTATCAGACAGTCAGAATGTTGTTTTTTCTGACTCCCCGACGGGAAACACTTCCCGGTCGGGCAGGTGTTTCCTTTTTTTATGGAGAAACACCATGTCTGTCATCTCTTTTGCGGTTTTCCCTGAACATCTCCTTACTCAGCTTCAGCAGTCTGCTGACGCAGCTGTCCGGAGATTGAAATCTTTCATTTATCTGCATCGCAACAGCAGCTGGTATGTCAACGGTTCGGGCAATTATGCCGTCCGTGCGCACATCACTTCTGTCAAAGACCAGGGCGTTAACGTCTTTCTTACCGTTCGTACAGGTTGCCACCGCGCCGAGTATGTTTTTCACCGCCTGCCGGTTTCCTTTCCTGAGGGAATAACAGGTCGTCGAAACGCATACCGCCATGCTTGCCGTCAGGCACAGCATCTGGCACACCTGCGCTACCGTTTTCTTTCCGGAGGGCATTCTCATGACTGAAGCACTGCACGATGTCACTTTCCGTATTCTGTCGATGTCTGAGACGCGACGGGATGTATGTCCCGCTCAGTATGGCCCCGTAAGTGGTGTTTTCATCCGGGCGAAATCCTCAGAGATAACGTCTCCTGTGGCGAACAGGTTTTTGTCGCACCGCTCGGTGATTGTGATCCGGCTGACCCCGAACTCTGTGTATGGTGTCAGTATTACGGATATTCTCCCCGGGTGGAGGCTGGCGACATACTGGATGGCGTGGCCGTTTCGGGCATAAATTCCGTAGATCCACTGTCGGTAGCTGCGTTGAAAAGCCTGCGCTTTAATCCTGAATATGTGTATCAGGAGCAATCTGATTCATATGCACTGAACTGATCGGTTGATGAACGCCGGTCAAAAAATGTTGTGGACCCTGACGGGGATATCTCTCCGTCGGAGGGAATATCCCGTTATTTACCTGAGGATATACCCATGCACACAGACGTTTATACGCTTAAAACTCCACTGGACACGCTCAGCTGGCTTTGCCTGCTTGAGAGTGAACTTCTGAGCATAAGGGCATTCCAGCGTCTCGATCTTCATACGGACCGGGATGAACCGAATGAACTGACGTTTCTGGAAGATTCCATCATTGGCACCGGCACAGCTTATGGCTGGTTTGTCTTTTTACTCGGGGAAGGCGATATTCCGCCTTTGCCTGATACGTCTAAAAATTTGCTCTTCACGCTGGACGAGCTGGGAAAAGAAATTAACCGGCCCTTCTGGGAGAAGGCCGTGGATGAAGGTATCCAGGATGCCCGGTGTGATCGGGCTATAGCGGCTCTCGAACGGATGTAACCAGCAGAAAGAACACACCCTGACGGGGATTTACTCCCGTCCGGGGGATAAATCCCCCCTTTTTTATTCGCGGAGGATTTATCGATGAAAAACCTGTTTTCTTCGCCGGCTTCCATGTCGGTTGTCTACACCATCGAGCACGTCAGCACGGTTCCGTTGCGACACTGGCATGCTTTCGTTCTGGCCGTCACAGAAACTTTCTGGCAACTGCCGGTGCGTCTGCGTCCGGGGAATACGTATCTGCCGTCGCTTAATCGCGCGGCTGACCTCTTTCCGGTTGCTGATGTCATGGCGTTTTGTGGCGACACAGGCGGCAGTGTCTGGCCGGTCAACATGACGATTGAGCGTGAGCGCAACCGCAATACGCTGAGTATCCAGGAGCTGGATTTTCAGCATCAGCCCTGCGATTTCTTTGCACGCATTGTGATGGTCCTGCTGCATAACCTGTGTCCGGGCAGCTTTCGGATACATTCTTCTGACGAAGGCCGCAGCTGGGCGTTACCGTTACGCTGGATTGAGCGACATCTCGGCCTGCCTGAGCAGCCGACGCTGACCGCGCCTCAGCCGGTACTGAAAACGCCGGTGCGTGGTGACGCGTTTGATTCCCTGCTGCTGCAGCTGCTCTGCGGTGGTGAGCGTGTGCTGAGCAACGACGACTGGAATGCGTTTACGGAGGCTGAATTTCAGCTGTATGAACTGAAGCGGGTCGCGGAAAAAACTGACGCGCTGTAAACAGTACTGACTTTAACCCCGTCGGGAGAGATCACTCCGGACGGGGCGGCTCTCCCGTTTTTAAAGGAGAGCCCCATGCTTTTTTTCGACAACAAAGACCTGACGAACGTCCTGCTGGCCGCCCGCATGCAGGGAGGTCAGCTTCACCTGGCAAAGGATGAGGGTGTTTATCTTATGCCGGCCACCGGTGCCTGGCAGGGCAACGATCCGGTGCCGCGTATTGCGTATGCCACAGGGTGTCACCCTCAGAAAAATGAGGACTGGTACGACACGGCACGCCTGCTTGCCGGCGGCGATGATTTCATTGAATCACTGTCGATAAGCGACGCGGTAGCCACCTCTGTACTGTCCGGCAGGACGGACCTGAGGATCCTGATTACCGACACACAGATACAGGTGCTCACCGCAGCGACTGACCGGGTGAAAGTCGCGCAGTACCGCCAGAAAGCCGATCAGCTTCTGGCGAGTGCAGTCTGTCACTTCAATGCCTGTGTCGGGCCTGATGAACTCTGCCGCTGGCGTGAAAACGCCGTGCGTCTGCTAAAGCAGGCGGCCTTCATCAGTTGTAAGCGGGCGAAGCCTGAAGATCATCAAACCTTTCTGAACGCCTGTGGCAGGCTGCAGGCCAGGTTATCGCAGGTGACCCCGCAGGGGGCGCTGCGAATAACCGGACGTTAACTCACCCCGGCAGGGACTTTTCCTGCCGGAAAGGTTCCTGCCTCTTTCTGAACCGAAGGAGGCCCGTATGGGACTGGATATTTTTCTCTACAGCCAGCACAGGCAGATCGTCGCAGTACCGGCACCGTATCATCCGGTGTATGAACTGAGCCGCGATTTTTCACTGATTACCTGGGTGGATAAGCATGTCGGTGAGGTGGAAAACGCGACCTGTCTGGAACTGTCACGCGAGCATATTCAGCAACTGAAAGAGAGGCTGGACTGTGCGATTGCGACATTTACAGAGGGGAATGAGGATAATCAGCTTCTTCAGCGCCGGCTGCAGTACGTTTTCACCCTGCGTGACAGGCTGGAAAGCCTGCTCAGTGATTTTGACTTTGAACATGAATACCTGTGGTTTTATGCCGCATGGTAACTGACTTCTGAATTTCCCGTCGACGGGCGTATCTCTGCGCCCGCCGGCGCAGGGGTATGCCTCTGATTAAAGGTATATCTCATGAAAAAAACGACTTCACACAAGGCGGCCCGCCGTCCGGCAAAACATACTGACCTTTATCGTCAGATCACCGACCGCATTGTTGTCGCTCTGGAAAACGGCGTCGCGCCCTGGCGTAAGCCGTGGCGCGCGGCTGCCGGCATCGGTCTGGCCGGTCTGCCCCTAAATGCCACAACCGGACGTCACTACAGCGGCGTGAATGTCCTGCTTCTCTGGATGTCAGCGGAAGAGCAGGGTTTTCGCAATAACCGCTGGATGACTTACCGGCAGGCGCAGCAGGCTGGCGGGCAGGTGCGTAAGGGTGAGAAAGCCACCCTGGCGGTGGTTTATAAGGACTGGACGAAGCAGGCGGAGGATCGCGAAGGCAACCGCCTTTATGACAGTGACGGTAAACCGCTGATGGAAACCGTGCCGATGCTTAAACCCCTGCAGCTGTTCAACGCTGAGCAGTGTGAGGGGTTGCCGGCAGAGGTTGCGGCTTCACCTGAGCAACCGCCGACGGTGGATGAGGACGGCATACTCAGCCCGGACGTGATGAACAGGGTGATCCGGATGTTTAACGCCACAGGGGTTAAACACCGGATGCTGCCTCAGAACCGGGCTTATTACCGTCCGCTGACGGATGAAATTGTGATGCCGGTGGCTGAGCAGTTTTTTACGGAGGCGGACTGCTGGTCCACGCTGCTGCATGAACTGGTACACAGTACCGGTCATGCGAAGCGACTTAACCGGGAGGGGATAACCTCCTCATCCCGCAAGTTCGGGGACCCGGTGTATGCCTTTGAGGAGCTCATCGCCGAAATGGGCAGTGCGTTTTTGTGTGCCCAACTCGGGGTATTCGGTGAGGTTCAGCACGACAGCTATGTGGACCACTGGCTGAAGGTGCTGAAATCTGACAAAAAGGCCCTGTTCCGCGCCTGCCGGCATGCCCGGGAAGCGTCGGAATATCTACTGGCACTGCCTGAAAGTCAGGCTGTGGCGGCGTAATTAACTTATCCGGTGGCGGTTATTCCGTAACTGTCGCCCTCCCGTGAGGACACCGCTCCTCACGGGGCTGTGTCCTCTTTTTTTTATGAAAGAGGAGTATTCACTATGTCCGAATGGTGTCATAACCGCCTGGAAATCACCGGTAAATCCGTCTGCATTGATGTCATGCTGCAGTGGATAAACGGAACTGACGTACCGCGTCACCGCCACGCAGTGCAGCAGAGCATACAGCTTTTTCTGGCTGGCGCGGCGGGGATACTCAAGCCGGTGCGCACAACGTCGTATCCGCCCTGTCAGGGGCTGGTCCGTGCAGGCACAGGGCTTTCCACTGCGGCCAATCAGGCGTTTGAAAGCTGGCTGGCGCTCCTGCTGAAGGATGCCATCCTCGATGCGGAAACCATCCGGGCCATTGACCGGCTGTATCACCAGTCAGGTCTGGGCGCGCTGAAATGGGAGAATATTCCCGACCCGGCACGTGAGGTTATGGCGGAGCTGATTGCCAGGCAATACACCGACTGGTTTGGTCTGGTCAGCGCCGGCGATGAGTCTGATGCCGCAACTGCCTGGGAGCGGCTCAGCCAGTATCCTGAACGCTCCCAGCCCTGCGATATGCTGGCCGTCATACCTACGCGGCTGGCAGCAGAGCTGAACGGTTCCGGAGGGCTGATGTCAGGCGTATCGACCACAACCAGCCTCTACTGCCGGCAGTACGGCATGGAGTGGCCTGCCGGGCACAATGTCAACTGGCAGCGGCATTCGCCAAACAGTCTTACGCTGCAGATGGATACGCCCTGGCTTCCGCCGTCAGGTGAGGTTGTCGGGGAAATTTCTGCGGTATTTGACTGCGAGGTGCGTCACAGCTACAGCGAGCCCGTGAGCGGGCTCAGCGGTTACGACTGCTATGACGGCGGCGAACATGTCGACGGACACAAAGGTGCGGCCGGCGCGTCTCAGCCCGGTCAGGTGCTTTATCTCGTCAGCGATGAGCCGGCGTTATCGACTCAGGAAGCAGCATCTTATCGTGAGGTCCGGGGGTAAAAGCCTGTTCCTCCGTTAACCCAGCCACGGCAATGCCGTGGCTTTTTACCCTCAGGGGACACGTCCCCTGGTCAGGGTGCGTGTTCCCTTTTTTTATGGAGAAGACGCATGCCTGGCATGATTAACCACGAAAAAGCCTTTGTTAAGTTGTTCAGTCAGACGGCCCGGTATCATCACCGGTTTAAAGTGTTTGAAGACTTCATCAGCTGCAGCGTCATCGCGCTGGAAAACCGGCTTCACTTCAGTGAAGCGCAGGAGCAAAAGTATCTGCGTATAGTCGGTGGATACGAAAAGGAGGACGTCACGCGCATGGCGCAGCTGCTGGCCCACGTTGTTAACGGGCTGGGTGAAGCGCCCGGGGACTTCCTTGGCCGCGTCTTTATGCAGCTGGAGCTGGGTGACAAATACAGGGGGCAGTTTTTCACGCCCTGGGACGTGGCCAGAATGATGGCGGCCATGCAGCTGGGCGACACTGAAGCGTTGTTCCGTGACAAACCCTTCATCACCCTGAGTGAACCTGCGTGCGGTGCCGGCTGCATGGTGCTGGCATTTGCTGATGTTCTGCAAAAGGCGGGGTGGCCACCGCACCGGTATCTGTGGGTATCCGCGACAGATATCGATCCGCTTGCGGCCGGAATGGCTTACATACAGCTGTCCCTGTGCGGGATTGCCGGCGAAGTGGTGGTAGGTAATACCCTGGCGAATGAACGACGCCGGATACTCTATACCCCCGGGCACTATCTCGGCGGCTGGCCTGTTCGTCTGGATCCACGGTACTTGCAGGCGGCATAATCACATCCACACGCTCCCGCCCGGGAGCGTTTTTTATTTCTGAAGCACGGTATCTGGTTTTTTATCGTAGTGAACTCTTCCCGCTGTCAGGCTGTTTTTTTTCACATCTGCTGCTGCGGGAGAACACAGTGACCTGGAAAACAACAGCCGAACAAAACGCCATCATCGAATGGAAGGGTAATCATCTTGTGGTAAATGCGTTTGCAGGCACAGGCAAAACCTCCACGTTAGTGAACTACGCTGAAGCCAACCCGGAAAGTAAGATGCTTTACCTTGCCTATAATCGCGCTGTGCGGGATGAGGCTGAACGCAAATTCCCCTATAACGTAGAGTGTAAAACGTCGCATCAGCTGGCATGGGCCCGTTTCGGCAGGCATTTCCGTGACCGGCTGACAGCCAGTCTGCGCATTACGGATGTGGCCCGCAAGCTCAATACCCGCCACTGGCCGCTGGCGCGGCTGGCGCTAAGCGGGCTGAACATGTTCCTCTGCAGTGCAGATACTGAGCCGGGGCTGATACATCTGCCGTCTGAGGATGATCGCCACGGTCTCGATGCCGGTAAAATTCTGGGGGCAATCCAAATCCTCTGGTATGAAATGAGCCGTACTGATTCAACCTTTCCCGTCACGCACGACACCTACCTTAAACTTTTCCAGCTTTCACATCCTGATTTATCAACACGCTGGGATACCATCCTTTTCGATGAGGCGCAGGACGCTAACCCGGTGACCAGTGCGTTTGTACTGAATCAGCCCTGCCGGGTCATCCTGGTCGGCGACCGCTACCAGCAGATTTACCGCTTTCGCGGGGCGGATAACGCGCTCAATGCCCCTCAGCTGGCGCAGGCAGACAAATTGTGGCTGACGGCGAGTTTTCGTTTTGGCCCTGAGGTCGCGCGTATGGCCAACATCCTGCTGGACCGTGCCGGTGAAGATAAACAGGTAACAGGCAACGGGGGGGAAGACAGTGTGGTGACCCGAATTCCGGAGGGAACTGAGCACATTGCTGTACTGAGCCGGACGGTATCCGGTGTGATTGGGAGTGCTTTAACGGCAAGTCTCATGGAGAAAAAGGTCTTCTGGGTCGGCGGGATTGAAGGCTACAAGACCGAAGAGCTTGAGGATCTGTACTGGTTCTCCGCCGATATGCCTGAAAAGATGCAGTCCCCGCGCTTCAGCCGGGACTACCGGGATTTTGACGAGTACTGCTCGATAGCCAAAGCCACGCAGGACGTGGAGATGAACCAGGCTATTCGCCTGCTCGATGACTTTTTCCCGCTCCCTCAAAAGCTGGCCATTATGCGCCGTCAGGTCGTCACTCATGAAAAAGAGGCTCAGGTCACGGTTTCAACCGCACACCGCAGCAAGGGGCTCGAATGGCCGGTGGTGATGCTGAGTGAGGATTTTACCGACATTACCGACCCGCTTCTTTCGCAGGATGAGCGGCAGGATGAGACCAACCTGCTGTACGTGGCTGTCACCCGGGCCAGAAGAACGCTCGTGCTTAACGAGTTGATGCGCTGGCTGAGCGATGAAGGCGGGAAAAACCGCGAGACGACGTACGAAACCGTACCGTCCGGAAATGGAGAGAGTGCCGACAGCCACGAAGAAACGGGAAAAACTTCTGAGAATGAGTAACTGGTTTTTTATGGTGAAGCGCGGGGAGTGTCACAACACTGGGCAGCCCTATACCAGGAGAAAATCATGCGCGACAGAATCAGGACTCTGAGGTTTCTGTTTTCAAAAGGTGAACCGGAACCAGCACGTCATGTATCCGCTTTCACACCTGCCGGCTACCACGCTCCGCGTACGGTCGATACGCTGTGCTGTAGCCCGTTGAGAAAAACCTGCCTGCAACAAATATGGGAAAACAGCTCACTTCCGGCGGATGTTTATCACCGGTTTTATATAACGCCACTGCATGGCTTACTGGCCAGGGTACAGAATGTGCCGGCAACACAGCAGGGAAGGTGGTCGCAGTCAGACGGCTTCGGGGACCTTACGCTGCAGTTCACAACCTGTGCGGTCAGACTGGCCAAAGGATACATGTTTCCACCCGGAGCTGCGCCAGAAGAGCAGGCAGAGCAAAACGTGATGTGGAATACGGTCATTTTCTGGTCTGCACTGTTCTGGCATTTGCCGCTCCTGGCGTCTCTGGAGGGGGAGCTGCTTGATGGTAAAAGCTGGCTTCCGGGAATAACCGTTCCGGACTCGCCTTATCGATTTCGCTTCCGGGAAGCTGACAACTCCTCAGCTTTTGCAGCGCTGGCAGCCGGACAACTTATGCCAGCGGAAGCGACAGGCTGGCTGGCAGAAAATCCCGAAGCTCTGGGCAATCTTGCCGGGGCCTTATGGAACCAGCATCCGGCAATGCCGTTGATCCGAAGCCTGATGAAACAAGCAGCTGAGAAAACAGAGTCTCCTCTGATGGAGAGGAAACCTGCGGAAATTTTAGGTTCTTATGCAGGTGAAATTCCAGTAAATACAGCCCTTTCAAATGAGGGGGGCGCTACGGTTTTACCTACAGATATGTTATCTGAACAAACAGCTCTGAGCGGGGCAACTGATCCATCTTCCCCTGAGATCTTTACACTTGCCACAGGTATTGATAACCCCACTCAGCTTAGTGATTCACCAGTTAAAAGCCGTGAAGAAAACGAAGCAGAAAGTGTTTTAAGCGAAATCGAAAAAAGTACTGGCTCTGACTCTCTGCCCTCTGAAGATGATGCTGATGCTCTCCTTTCTCTTTTCGACATGTCAGGAGATGCTAAAGCTTCAGAAAATGAAGGTGAGGTACAGGCAGGCGTGTCCGTTGTGATTGCAGAGGAACAGCAATCGTCAGAACCCCTTGAAAAGATAGAAGACCCCGCAAATGAAAAGGAACCGTCTGCAAAAGGAAACTCGGACTATTCTCAGGTTGCAATTGTTAACAAATGTGATGAAAGATCAGATTCCGTACCCGTAGCAGTCTCCGGTACTGACGTAGCGGAAGGAGAACAGTTTTTTGACTGGCTCCGGGAGGGACTCAATCGGGGAGATATTAGTTTTAATGGTAAAGCAGACAAAATCCATGTTATTGCCGGCTATGTCTTTTTACCCGTCCCCGGTATCTTTTTCGACTACCTTAAGGCCACTGGTTCGACTATTCAACGGGAAAGCATTCAGGCTTCTTTTGAGCGACTTAACCTGCATAAGCGTCGTGATAACAGGAGATTTTATTTTGCTCAGCTTTACGATACACCCGACAAGTCCGGGAGGTTCAAACGGGTAAAAGGCTACCTGGTGAAAAGCAGGCGGGTATACAGAAAGACCATCCCTCAGGACAGTCAGTTCATTTTGTTCCCCTGACCACAACGTCGGTCTGACATCTGGTGCGTTACTGTTACTAAGAGAGGAATGGAAAAAATGAACGAAAATAGTGCTGACTGGCTCTGGCAGGAACTTATGGATGAGTACTTTTTCTGTAAATCGCTGCGCGAAGATACCGAGTGGAGTTATAAGAAGGTTGTTCGTGGTTTCAGGAAGCATATCGGGGAAGCCTGTCCGCCTTACGGCATAACCAGTCGCGATGTGCTTGAGTGGCGAAGGCATGTGCTCAAGAAGCAGTGCCTTTCTGCACATACCTGGAACAATAAGGTCAGCCATATGCGTGCCCTGTATAATTTTGCCATCACTTCTCAACTGACGAACTTAAGTAAAAATCCCTTCAATGGCGTATCGGTCAAACAGGACAAGAAGCGTAAAAAAACGCTAACAAAAAACCAGATGACAAAAATCTGGCTAACTATGCAGCAATTTGCTTCTGAGCCCAGAACCGAATCTAAATGCGCTCTGAGGCCAGTATGGTACTGGCTGACTGTCCTGGACACCTTGCGTTACACTGGTATGCGGCAAAATCAACTGCTCCATATACGTCTAAAAGATGTGTCTCTTGACGATGGGTGGATTGAATTAAGAGCGGAAGGCAGTAAAACGTACCGGGAATGGCGGGTTCCCGTTGTCAGTCATTTACGACCGAGACTGGAAGCATTGCTTCAGCGTGCAAGGGACTGCGGTGCCGGCAATAATGATGCGCTTTTTCACTATGAGCGGTTTGTCTCTTCGCCTGCAGAAAGGGCGTCTCTTTCGGAAAAACCATCGCTGCAACCGTTACGCTCTTTTTTTCGTAGACTGTCAAAAGAGTGCGGATTTGATGTTTCTCCCCACCGGTTCAGGCACACCCTTGCCACGACACTGATGAGCTCGCCTGAACGAAACCTGCAGCTGGTTAAGGGATTGCTGGGGCACCGCAACGTGAGTACAACAATGGAATATGTTGATATCAGTATGGATATTGTGAGCCAGGCGCTGGAAAAGGAAATGGCACTTTACACCGATAAGGCTGAAGAGATGTTTTACAATGGTTGACATTCAGTCACGTCATTGTAATTATTCACAGTGATCGAGAAAAGGGAGCCTGTGTCAGCAGGCTCCCTAATCGAGAGGGTAACTTCTTGATGTATGCTGATGTGAGGATCAACATCAACAAGTACCACTCCCGTTAAACGCCCGTCAGTTTTCTCACCTCTGACCAGCGTGCTTCGAATAGTGGTGCCCGGAGGCGGAATCGAACCACCGACACGGGGATTTTCAATCCCCTGCTCTACCGACTGAGCTATCCGGGCAA
>NZ_JUMS01000032.1:0-8652 GCF_001059415.1 Enterobacter sp. 940_PEND | reverse complement strand
CTCAAAAACACCATCATACACTAAATCAGTAAGTTGGCAGCATCACCCGAATGAAGTATCTGATATAGGAAAACAGGAGTTAAATATTTTTTTACGGCTAGTTTAAGGTAGGCGGATGTGATTATTCCTTTCTGAGTAACCAAACCTACGCGTAAACTTTTCTTATCATTTTGCAAATCTGTTAGGCGGAGTATTGTGTCACCTTTATCTACAAGTTGATAAGTATTAAAGGATTCAGGTAACAAACCATAGTTACTATCAATGTCTCGGGACACTATTTTACCATAGCTAAGTGAAAGAACATTATATTCCAAACCATCTGTATTCTTTGTCGTGGATGCATCGCAACAAGAGAACGTTGGTTTGACATTCCAGTGGGAAGGGATAGACATTACCCACTCAACCCCAGAATCCTTATATTCCGGATACGCCTTATACTTAGCCATCAGGAGTGTACCTCCTGCAGCAGCTTCATAATCTCCGCGCTCAGCGCATCCAGCTCCGCGTCAATCTCCTCCAGCGGGCGCGGTGGCTTATAGACATAAAAATGCCGGTTAAATGGAATCTCATATCCAACGACCCCAACCTCGCCGTCGCGGGCATCGCGCTTGTCGGCATTAATCCACGCGTCCGGTACGTGCGGGAGCACCTCCGCCTTCACGTAGCCTTCAATCAAATCGCTGGTCGAAACAGACGGATCGAGCGCTACGTTCTCGTTGTCGCGCAGGTCGGCATCCTGCTCAAACTCCACCACCTGTCCGCGGTACGCAAACGCGCCGTACAGCGGCTGCGCATCTTCCCTGAGCACCTTTTTGACGACCGGCTCCGCGTCCGGGTTTTTGCGGGTAATGGCCTCGATAAACTGCTTATGCTCTTTGGCATCCAGCTTAACGGCGGCAGTTTTAAACGCCTCTTTGAGCGTCAGCTGGAACTGATTGAAATCATCGCTCGGCTGAGCGAGACCACCTGCTTTCCCGTCGAGCGACGTCTGGATTTTTTGCGCTTTAACCATCAGCGCGCGCTGTTGTCGCCACAGCGTTGCGTCGAGCAGATCCTTAATCTGCTTCTCTTTAAGCTCAGGGAATTCAGCCTTGATAACGGCGCGTGCTTCCACCTCGAACTCGGCAAAGTTGCCGTAGTTCTCGTCCTGCCAGAAGGCACCGAACGCGTCGTACAGGCACGCCATCGGTGCGTTAAGTGGTTTTGGCGCAAAGCGCAGCGCGGCAATGGATTCATCCGTGACCTGGGCCGTTAAACGCAGCGGGCGCTCAATGGTCAGGCGGCGGAAACCAAAGTCGGTGCTGTTGAATATCTTGCAGGCCAGGGTGCGTTCTTCATCGGCGTTTTTAACTTCCACGACGTCGAAGTCGCCAAAGGTGCGGGTAATGAGCCGGATGTCTTCCTCGCTCATCATGTTGCGCTTCGCACCCAATGACTTACGGATTTTGCTGCATAGCTTGCTGGCGTCGATCAGCTGGATCTTGCCCTTACGCTCCGCCGCCTTTTTGTTCGACAGGATCCACACGTAGGTGGCGATCCCGGTGTTGTAGAACATGTCGGTGGGCAGGGCGACGATCCCTTCCAGCAGATCGGCTTCAAGGATGTAGCGGCGGATCTCGCTTTCGCCGCTGCCCGCGCCGCCAGTGAACAGCGGTGAACCGTTGAGAATGATCCCGATGCGCCCGCCGGTATCGGCATCACGCATTTTGCTGATCAGGTGCAGCAGGAAGAGCAGCGAGCCGTCGGAAACGCGCGGCAGGCCGGGCCCGAAACGCCCGTCAAATCCTTTGCGATGCTCGTTGTTAACGTCGGCTTCGATCTTCTTCCAGTCCACGCCAAACGGCGGGTTCGACAGCATGTAATCGAAGCGATCGGCGGGAAGCTGATCGTTAGAAAGGGTGTTGCCCAGCTTGATGCGGCTGACGTCCTGACCTTTTATCAGCATATCAGCCTTGCAGATAGCGTAGGACTCCGGGTTCAGCTCTTGTCCGAACGCGCGCATCACTGCATTCGGGTTGAGTTCATGAACGTACTCCATTCCGGCAGAGAGAAATCCGCCCGTGCCCGCCGTCGGATCGTAAAGGGTTCGAATGACGCCCTCTTTGGTGAGAGCCTCGTCGTCTTCCATAAACACCAGCGAGGTAGTGAGACGCACGATATCGCGCGGCGTGAAGTGTTCACCGGCGGTTTCATTCGAGCTTTCGGCAAAACGACGGATCAGCTCCTCGAAGACCAGACCCATATCGTGGTTGGAGATGGCCTGCGGGCTGAGATCGGTGGTGGCAAATTTCTGCACCACTTTGTAGAGGAGATTAGCCTCATCCAGCAACCCAATGAATTCGCTGAATTTAAAGTGCTCGAAAATCTCGCGCGCGTCTCTGGAAAAATATTGAATGTAGTTTTCCAGGTTGGCCCTGATGTCGTTTTGCCCCATTTTGCTCAGGTCCAGGGGCGAGGCGTTAAAGAACGTCAGTCCGCTGGTGGCGCGCAGGATTAACTTTTCTTTCGCTTCTTCAGGTAGGGGGGAAGAGCGGACTTTTTGAGCCTCAATAACGACGGCCTCTTTCGTCTCTTCAAGCACGCATTCCAGGCGGCGCAACAGGGTAAACGGGAGAATAATACGGCCATATTGAGACTGCTTAAAATCACCGCGCAGGAGATCGGCGACAGACCAGATAAAGGCTGCTGTTTGGGAGAAATTCAGGGTACTCATAAAAGCGTCCTTGCCCCTATTTCAGGCATTTTTAATGATTTTCTAAAACCCTCTTTTTATCATGGTTAATGGTATTGATCGACTAAAAAATCGATCTAAATCAATATGTTATTGTTATTGCTTGCAATGACTGATGGGTGTCATGAATGTTTATTTCAGTACAAATGATGGGGCGGGTTCATAAAGCATTAACGCATAATCGCCACAGCACCCACCCGCCAAACCCCATCAGCACTGCCCCCGCCGTGCGCTCAATCCACCACAGCGAACGTCTAAGCTTCTGCTGAATCGCCGATAGCCCCATCAGCGACACCAGCGCCAGATCCCACGCCAGTACCACCATCACCATCCAGACGCCGCACGTCGCCTGCTGAAGCAGCGTCACGTCCGGCCCCAGTAGCGCCGTCATCAGCGCCAGATAGAACAGCGCGTTCTTCGGATTTAACAGCGCCGAACCGAGCCCCAGCAGGATCTGCTTGCGCAGCGAGGGGCAGCGCTGATGGGTTTCATTCAGCGCCAGCGCCTGCGGTCGGCTGCGCACCAGATGCGAGCCGATCCACAGCAGGTACAGCGCCCCGCAAAGCTCGATAAGCGTAAACAGCCAGGCAAACTGGCGCAGCGCGCTCCAGCCGATAATCACCAGCAGGATGTAAAGCCCGTTACCCGCGGCGATGCCGAGGCACAGTCCGGCGCTACCCCGCAGCCGATAGCGCGCGGCGTAGCCCACCAGCAGGAAGAAATCAGGGCCCGGGCTTAGCAGGGCGACAAAATGCGCCAGCGCCAGGGCGAGAAAAGCGGAAGGGAAGAACAGTTCCATAGCGACCTCAGTAAATAATCTGCGGTCAGACTACGGCGCTGCAGAACCTATTTATTGTCTGATATTGATCGGCCCGTCGCGTACTGGCGCGGCGTGGCGGCGGTATAGCTGACGAAGGTCTTATGAAAATGGCTCTGGTCGGCAAAGCCGCTCTGATAGCCGACGTCGGCAATATCATCCCCGGCGCGCAGCCGCGCTTTAGCGTATTCCACGCGGGAGATGTTGAGAAAGCTGCCCGGCGTCAGGCCGGTGTCCTGCCTGAAGGTGCGGATCAGCGTCTCCTTGCGCAGCGAGAAGCGTTGGGCAAGCTCGTCGAGGGAAGGCGGGCAGGTGAGATCGGAAAGAAACGCCTGCTGAATCTGCTGGCTGGTTGCGCGAAGCGCGTCAGCGTTATCCACGGCGCGGGGAAGGGCAGAAAGCAGCGTTTCCAGTGATGCCGGAGACAGGGTCTCGACAACGTCCAGGTAATGGGCAAACAGGGTTGGGCTACGAATCACCTGTAGCGCCAGCGGAAGCCCGGTGTCGATGTAGAGCATATGGTAGCTGCGCGGTTGCCCGGCGACGGGGTTACAGCTGTGCGGCGCACAGGCCGGGATCACGATGAGGTCCCCGGGGTTAAGGATGTAATCTCTGTCGTGACACACGCAGCAGGTCTGGCCCTCCACAATCGCGCCGATGGAGAGCTGAGAGTGACTGTGGCGTTTGTACGCTTGCGTACTCTGCCAGGTGCTGCGCAGCTCAAGGCCTGAGGTGCGGTGAAAAGTCTGGCGGATATGTCGGGTATCGGTCATGGGCGCTCCTTCTGAAGATTTTTTATACCATGTCAGCGACCCCTCTGGCAGCGCTTCATTAAGAACCTTCCGGATATACCCAACTTTACGTCCATAGCCAGTCATGTTGACTACCCTTAATACCCTAAGCGGTAAAACAAGGAGATTCGACATGGCTTATCAGACAGTAAATCCTGCCACTAACCAGCTCATCAAAGAATACCCCTCACATACCGACGCGGATATCGAAGCGGCGCTGAAGGCGGCCGATGCGCTTTATCATTCGGACTGGGCGAAAGGCGACATCAGCCAGCGCCTGCCGGTGCTGCATAAGCTTGCCGATCTGATCGACGAGCGCGTGGAGGATCTGGCTAAAATCGCCAGCCAGGAGATGGGTAAGCTCATCGAACAGAGCCGCGGCGAGGTGAAGCTGTGCGCGCAGATCGCGCGCTACTACGCCGACAACGCGAAGCAGTTCCTGGCCCCGGTGAAGTACGACTCTGAGCTCGGTGAAGCCTGGGTGGAGCATCACCCGATTGGCGTGCTGATGGCCGTTGAGCCGTGGAACTTCCCGTACTACCAGCTGATGCGCGTGCTGGCGCCAAACCTGGCGGCGGGGAACCCCGTCATCGCCAAGCATGCCAGCATCGTACCGCACTGCGCCGAGACCTTTGCCCATCTGGTGCGCGAGGCGGGCGCACCGGAAGGGGCGTGGACCAACCTGTTTATTTCGTCCGAGCAGGTGGCGAATATCATTGCTGACGATCGCGTGCAGGGCGCCGCATTAACCGGCTCCGAAAAGGCCGGCAGCGTGGTGGCCGCGCAGGCGGCGAAGCATATCAAGAAATCCACGCTGGAGCTGGGCGGTAACGACGTGCTCGTGGTGCTGGATGACGCAGACCTTGAGAAGGCCGTGAAAATTGGCGTTAACGCGCGGCTCAACAACGCCGGGCAGGTCTGCACCGCGGCGAAGCGCTTTATCCTGCATGAAAAGATCGCCGACGCCTTCCTGAGCAAATTCACCGAGGCGTTTAAGCAGGTGAAGATTGGCGATCCGCTGGACGAAAGCACCACGCTGGGGCCGCTGTCGTCGAAAGATGCGCTAGAAACGTTGACCAAACAGGTTAACGAGGCGGTGAAAAACGGCGCGACGCTGCACTATGGCGGCAAACCGGTACAGCGCGACGGGAGTTTCTTCGAACCGACGATCCTGACGAATATCTCCCGCGATAACCCGGCGTATTTCGAAGAGTTCTTCGGCCCGGTAGCGCAGATTTACGTCGTGAAAAGCGACGACGAGGCGGTCGCGCTGGCTAACGACTCCCACTACGGCCTGGGCGGGGCGGTATTTAGTCAGAATATCGAGCGCGCGAAGAAAATGGCGTCACGGATTGAGACCGGGATGGTGTACATCAACTGGCTCACCGATACCGCACCGGAGCTGCCGTTCGGCGGGGTGAAGCGCTCCGGCTACGGGCGCGAGCTGTCGGATCTGGGGATCAAAGAGTTTGTTAACCAGAAGCTGGTGGTGGTGCGTAAGTAAGAGGTAATAAAAAACCTGCCAGCCGGCAGGTTTTTTTAAAAGGGGGATTATTTGACTTCGATCTTGTCCCAGCCGCTTTTGAACATGCAGCTGTCGACTAGCGTATCCCGGCGATATTCATTCGCGTCTTCAACCGTGTAGCTCGTGGAAATATCCTTTTTCTTGTTCTTTTTGTCCGTTTTTTCCGAACTCGAACCGGTCACGACGTTATCCGGGGGCAGATCGATCAGCGCCTGCGCTTCGCATTCCGTGAGCTTTTTATTCATCTCAGCATCGCTGACGCCCGGTTTCACCCATTTGTACTGGACGCAGCCGGTGAGCATCAGCGTGAGGCTCAGAACGCAAAGCGCGGTCATGCGGTGTTTCATCAGAAGGTGACTCCACCGCCTACGTATGCGCCGTCAATCAGCGTGTGGCCAGGACGACCGTCTTTACCGTCCACGCTCACGTGGCGGTAGCCCACTTTCAGGGTCACTGGCGTAATTGGCGTCCAGCTTACGCCGCCGTTGGCTTCGACGTAGTTTTTCACGCTGTTGTTCAGGCCTTCTGGTGCGACATAGCCTTCACCGTACACGTGGATGCTGTCGGTCAGGGCAACGTTTACGCCGCCGCCAATCGGGAACGCCACGCCGTTATCGCCTTTTTTCGGGCCGAGGTAGATGGCTTTTGCACCCGCATTCAGCATCACCGGGCCAAGACCCAGGTTGTAGCCTGCGCCCACGCCCCCGGTCTGGGTACCGTCATCGGTGTTTTTGAGCCAGTTGCTTTCGAGATAAACACCGGATGAGGATTTCCCCATTTCCAGATTGAGGTTGGTAAAGTTTTTACCCTGCTCAACGGTGCCGCCCATCGCCAGTGCGGAACCCGATACGGCAGCCAGAGCAGAAAGAAGAAGGATATTCAGTTTTTTCATGTTTTATGCCTCGTCATTAAATTCATCTGGGCGCACCTTAACAAGCGATGTTAATGACTGCAAATGTGACATAAATCGCGGTTTTATACTGATATTGTTAACTATTTTATTGAAGTTGTTGCAATGATGTTTGATTGTCGGGGTGTCAACAGGGGATGTTTTTAGCGTTTAGGAACCGTTTAGTTTTTTGACTAAACATAAACTGAACGAGGTGGGGATAGTGATTTGAGATGAATTAATTGGGTTTCTAATAATTTCCAAAAATGTTTCACCTGTCACACAAAACAACAAAGCCTTACATTTCGAGCGATGAATATACGTTCAAGCGCGCAGGCCGGTTTCCCTTCCATGTCATTTTTCTGACACGTTTATTCTTTACGTTGTTGGCTTCACTAACTGGATGCTAACAATATGAAAAGAAAAATTATTCCTGTACTTATCGGTTGTGCGCTCTCTTTCTCTGGCGTGGCGGCGCAGCCCACTGCTGAGCGCTATGTCGTCAGCTTCCCTGAAGGCTCCCACGTGAGCTACAGCGGCGCGTTTGCCAGCTCGTTTCCGGACGGACTGCCCGTGGGCATTGGTTCTGGCCTGCTGTTTACGGGCAAGCAGGGCGACGCCCTGACCTTTGCGACCGTGACCGATCGCGGTCCAAACGCCGATGCGCCAAAAATGGGTAAAAACGAAGCCAAAATATTTGTCACGCCAGATTTCGCGCCGCTGCTGATGACCATCCGCGTTCAGAACGGCAAAGCGGAGGCTGTCGATGCCCGCCCGCTGCATGATGATAAAGGCGAGATCAACGGTCTGCCGCTGCAAAGCGGTGTGATTGGCTCCACTAACGAAGTGGCCTTCAGCGATACCCTCAAGATCCTGAAGGGTGACAACCGCGGGCTGGATACGGAAGGCATCACGCCGGACGGGAAAGGCGGCTACTGGCTGTGCGACGAATATGGCCCTTTCCTGATTAACGTCGACGGCAAAGGGAAGATCCTGGCGATCCACGGGCCGCAGGCGGCGGAAGGGGAGAAATCCATCGCGGGCGGTTTGCCAAACATTATCAAATGGCGCCAGGCGAACCGGGGCTTTGAAGGCCTGACCCGGATGCCGGACGGGCGTATTATCGCCGCCGTGCAAAGCACGCTGGATATCGACGGTAAGAGCAAAAAGCAGGCGCTGTTTACGCGTCTGGTGAGCTTCGACCCGGCAACCGGGAAAACGGCGATGTACGGTTACCCTATCGACAGCGCGGCCTACAGCAAAAACAGCGACGCCAAAATCGGCGACATCGTGGCGCTCGATGACCAGCACATCCTGCTGATTGAGCAGGGAAGCGATAAAAACGACGGCATGCGTAACCTTATCTACAAGGTGGATCTCAGCAAGGCGAGCGACCTGACCGCCTTCGACAAGCCGGGCGAGTACCCGGAGTTTGATGATGAGAAAACCCTGGCGCAGCGCGGCATTACCCTTGCGGCAAAAACGCAGGTGGTCGATCTCCGCGCGCTGGGCTGGCAGCAGGAGAAGGCCGAAGGGCTGGCGCTGATCGACAGCAAAACGCTTGCGGTGGCGAACGATAACGACTTTGGCGTGAAGGTGGCGATGCAAAACCCGGTCGAGGGCAAGAAGCTCAAGGATTATCGGGTGAACGCGGAAGGCAAGCTGACGCTGGATGATAAGCCGGTGGAAACCACGCTCAGCGTAAAGCCGCTGAAAAAGCCGGAGTCGGACAGCGAGCTGTGGATTGTGACGCTGCCGGAAGCGGTGAAATAAGTTTACCCTTCTTGCTAAAGGCTGGGGTATCCCCACAAGATAATGCCTGCACAGACGGCTCCCTCTCCCTTGAGGAAGAGGGCTGGGGTGAGGGGGAACATACGGCTGTGGAGGTTATTCCGTTCA
>NZ_JUMS01000031.1:0-6175 GCF_001059415.1 Enterobacter sp. 940_PEND | reverse complement strand
CGGGCATTATCTGAACATAAAACACTATCAGTAAGTTGGAGTCATTACCGGTGCTCTGATATATTTATTATACTATAGTGGGGTATGTGTTGATCTTAATGTAATACTCCCCTATAGTATAAGAAATACAGAGCAGTGAGGTAAGCAATGCCCAGTACTCCTGAAGAGAAAAAAAAGGTCCTAACCCGGGTTCGCCGTATCCGGGGTCAGATTGATGCTCTGGAAAGAGCACTTGAAAGTGGCGCTGAATGCCGTTCCGTTCTCCAGCAAATCGCCGCCGTCCGGGGCGCCGCTAACGGACTGATGGCAGAGGTGCTGGAGAGCCACATACGGGAAACCTTTGACCAGAATGACAGCTACAGTCATGAAGTCAGTAAATCAGTTGACGATACGATTGAGCTGGTTCGTGCCTATCTTAAATAGGTGAGGCCATTATTACATTGAGGATATATTACGTATGAAATCACGTGCCGCTGTTGCATTTGCACCAGGGAAGCCCCTGGAGATTGTTGAAATTGATGTTGCTCCGCCTAAAAAAGGCGAGGTGCTGATTAAAAACACCCACACAGGTGTCTGCCATACCGATGCCTTTACCCTCTCAGGGAATGACCCTGAGGGCGTTTTCCCGGTGGTTCTCGGCCACGAGGGAGCCGGTATCGTCGTTGAAGTTGGTGAAGGCGTCACCAGTGTGAAGCCGGGTGACCATGTTATTCCGCTCTACACCGCTGAATGCGGGGAGTGTGAATTCTGCCAGTCCGGTAAAACGAACCTCTGTGTATCGGTTCGCGAGACTCAGGGCAAAGGACTGATGCCTGACGGGACCACTCGCTTTTCATACAACGGTCAGCCTCTTTACCACTACATGGGATGTTCCACATTCAGTGAATACACCGTTGTGGCCGAGGTTTCTCTGGCAAAAATTAACCCGGAGGCGAACCATGAACACGTCTGCCTGTTGGGTTGTGGCGTGACTACCGGTATTGGCGCCGTCCATAACACGGCTAAAGTGCAGCCGGGCGATTCAGTTGCCATTTTTGGTCTGGGGGCAATTGGTCTGGCTGCGGTACAGGGGGCCCGTCAGGCAAAAGCGGGACGTATTATCGCTATCGATACTAATCCGACAAAATTTGACCTGGCCCGTCAGTTCGGGGCCACTGACTGCATTAACCCGAATGATTATGACAAACCGATTAAAGATGTTCTGCTGGATATCAACAAGTGGGGTATTGACCATACCTTTGAATGTATCGGTAACGTTAACGTCATGCGTGCAGCGCTGGAAAGTGCTCACCGTGGGTGGGGGCAGTCCGTTGTCATTGGTGTCGCAGGGGCCGGACAGGAGATTTCCACCCGTCCTTTCCAGCTGGTCACCGGGCGCGTATGGAAAGGTTCCGCGTTTGGCGGAGTAAAAGGCCGCACTCAGCTCCCCGGTATGGTCGAGGATGCCATGAAGGGGGATATTGACCTTGAGCCATTTGTAACCCATACGATGACACTGGATGAAATCAATGACGCCTTCGAGCTTATGCATGAAGGCAAATCTATCCGGACAGTGATTCATTACTGATCCCATCAGAATTTTAATCAACTCAAACTGAAGGAAGTGGAAAATGACAACTCCGGTAATTTCTGGTGACGGCATCTTTTCTCATGTGTTCATTGGCGCAGCCGATGTCGAGAAATCCTCCGCATTTTACGATGTCGTCCTGGGCACGCTTGGTATCAATAACCTCGGCCCGTTTGGCAACGGCTGGGTACTCTATGGCCGCGAAAAGCCGGCATTTATCATTGCCCGTCCGGGCAACGGTGAAGCACCTTCCGCTAACGGGGTGACTGTCGGCTTCGCTGCTGCCACCCCGGAAGAGGTTGATGCTTTCCATGCTGCCGGCCTTGCCGCCGGTGGAGCTGATGAAGGTCAACCTGGCCCGCGTGGTCACCTTCCCGGGGCCTATGCTGCCTACCTGCGGGATCCGGCGGGTAACAAAATCACGGCGTATACGTTTATCTGACGTCCGGATTTAAAGATACTTCCCCTGGCTTCGGTCAGGGGAAATAACCATGAGATAACGGCTGATGGAACTCATTGAGCAGCATGCCAGCTCTGGCGGCTGGCAAAACGTGTACCGGCATTATTCACAATCCCTTAATTGTGAAATGAATTTCGGTGTGTATCTTCCTCCCAAAGCAGTAACAGAAAAACTGCCGGTACTATACTGGTTGTCGGGCCTGACCTGTACTGAGCAGAATTTCATCACCAAATCAGGTATGCAGCATTATGCAGCCCGGCATAACGTCATCGTTGTTGTCCCGGATACCAGTCCCCGGGGTAATAATGTCCCGGATGCCGACAGTTACGATCTTGGCCAGGGGGCCGGTTTTTATCTGAACGCGACGGAACAGCCGTGGAATGTTCATTACAGGATGTATGACTATATTCTCAGAGAGCTTCCGGATGTCGTCATGAATCATTTTCCTGCAACGGCAAGAAAATCTATATCCGGTCATTCTATGGGAGGGCTGGGTGCTCTGGTGCTGGCTCTGCGAAATCCTGGTGAATATGTGAGCGTATCAGCATTTTCCCCGATAGTATCGCCTTCTCAGGTGCCATGGGGGCAACAGGCATTTAGCGCTTACCTGGGTGAAAACAGAAAAACGTGGGAAGCCTACGATCCAGTCAGCCTCATTTTACAGGGTGAAAAATTACCAGAAATCTTCATTGATCAGGGGCTGAGTGACGCCTTTTATGAAGAGCAACTGCGCACCAAAATCCTTGAGAGAGTATGCAATGAGATGAACCTCAATGCGTCGTTCCGATATCATACTGGATACGACCACAGCTATTATTTCATTTCCAGCTTTATTGGTGAGCACATTGCTTACCATGCCAACAGGCTCAGGCTGTCAGCATGAGTTGATTTCCAGCCTCAGAAAATGTGCTTAATTTTCAGGCCTGAACAGGGCCTGAACCCTGCAGACCTGAGATGTACTGTAACTGAATCGCCACGGATAATCTAGACACTTCCGAGCCGTTGATGGACTGACCCCGCCCCGGTAGACGATCCTGCCCTATAGTTTGGACTGACCCCACGCCTGTAGACAAATCCTGTCCTCACGACGAGGCCTGTTCGAAGGCCTCCGGACTGACGTCGCCGAGGTGGCTGTGGCGCCGGGACCGGTTATAGAAGACTTCAATGTAATCGAAGATCCGCCCGGGCCAGATCCCTGGTTTTATATATGCGTTTTCTGATCCGTTCTTTTTTCAGCGAACTGAAGAACGATTCGGCCACCGCATTATCCCAGCAGTTGCCACGCCGGCTCATGCTCGGCGCCAGGTTATTGGCCCGGTAGAAGCGCTGCCAGTCGTCACTGCCGTACTGGCTGCCCTGATCGCTATGTACGATAACCTCGCTGTCTGGTTTTCGGCGCCAGACCGCCATCATCAGCGCGTCGAGCGCCAGTTCGCGTGAGAGAGTGGGTTTCATCGACCAGCCGACCACATTACGGGCGAAGAGATCGATAACCACCGCCAGATACAGCCAGCCCTGCCAGGTGCGGAGTAGAGTAAGAGGCAGGGCGTAGTCGGACTATTTCCCTGCCTCTCCTCCCCGAACCGGACGTGCACCTTTCAGCGCATCCGGCTCTCCATTTAAATGCTGGCGAACGCCATTGCCACTTCTGTAAAGCGCGATGTATACGTGTTTCTGGTCTCCGTCCTCAGATAGGGATTACCTTCGGGTAGCCGCCAGCGGAACAGCTTCTTGCCTTGCCCCACCAACCGGTACAGTATTTCGCCGCTGAGCTTGCCGTGATTGGTTTTACCAAATAAAACCCACGTTTTGCTCTGACCCGGTTTCGGTGATTTACACCACCACCTCATCAGGGAAGCGATACCTGTACGGTATTTGCGGGCCAGCCAGTGAGCCAGCTTCCAGAACACGACACGGTCGATATAACTGAAGACTTTGGCCTTAAAATCAACGAACTGATAGAACATGGCCCAGCCTTTCAGTTTTCGGTTGAGTTGTTCAGCCATATCGACTTTGCTTTCACTGTAGTTGCCTGATAACAGTGCTGTCAGCGATGCGGCGAAGTTTCTGGCTTTCTCCTGCGGGATCGTTGAGACCACTCGCATCTCGCCATAACGACTGCGTTTGCGAATGATCCTGTGCCCCAGAAAGATAAAGCCGTCATTAACATGGGTGATTTTAGTCTTATCCATGTTCAGCCTGAGTTTCAGACTGCCTTCGAGCACACCCCGACACTCCTCCCTGATGGCTTCCGCCTGTGCTTTGGTGCCTTTGACGATGAGGACAAAATCATCGGCATAGCGGCAGTACGCCACCGCGGGTTTCCACTGCCAGTTTTCTCTGACCGCCGTACTTCGGCCCCGTTGGATACTGTTATTCCAGTACCACCGATCTTTTCTGGCTTTCCCGCTCAGGTAGCGCTCATGCAGGTATTGATCGAACTCATTCAGCATGATGTTCGATAATAGCGGCGATATAACACCGCCCTGTGGCACACCTTCACTGGCCGCCCGAAAGAGACCGACATCGATATGTCCCGCCTTGATGGTTTTCCACAGCAGAGTCATGAAACGTGCGTCACTGATCCTGCGGCGTACAGCCTTCATCAGCAGTCGATGATGTACGGTGTCGAAGTAACTGGACAGGTCGCCTTCAATCACCCAGCGTCCCCGGGTTTCACCGCAGTCTGTGAGCTGTAATTTCACCGTGCGGATCGCGTGGTGGACACTGCGCTCAGGCCGGAAGCCATATGAGAGCGTATGAAAATCACTCTCCCATATCGGCTCCATCGCCATCAGCATGGCCCGCTGAACAATACGATCCCGCAACGCGGGGATACCCAGTGGTCGCAGTTTGCCGTTGCTTTTAGGGATGTAAACCCGTCTGGCGGGCAAGGGCTGGTAGTGGCCTGAGAGTAATTCATCCCTGAGGATTTGCAGCTCAACAGCCAGTCTGGCCTGTAGCATTGTTTTGTTCACGCCATCAACGCCGGGGGTATGCGCCCCCTTTGATGAAAGCGTGATCCGCGCCGCTTCAGCCAGCCATTCTGGTTGTGTTATCAGACGCAGCAGCCGTTGAATCCGTAGGGACGGATCGGTGGCCGCCCATGTGGCAAGCTTGCGTTGCATTTCGCTGATTATCAAAGGTCTTCACCTCGTTAGGTCAGTTAATTCACGTCGCAAACACATTCAAACTGCTTCCCTTCGCCATGTAATGGGCTTTCCCCATCGCGGACTACTACGGAAGCTCCGCCAGCCAGCGCGTCATCGGAGCCATGCCCCCTTAACATCCGTCGCTGACCTTCCCCGGTTTACCTGCCTGGACTCAGGCATACTGAGGAGGCTGCCCGTCGCACTCTTTATCCTTGCTTGCCGCAAGTTGGCAGAAGTCAGCAACGCAAGCGTGATAGACGCTGCTGCCCCGGTGTTTCGCATACATGTCAAAACACCTTCGACCGGCAGTGCTTACGTATCACTGCCAGTTCCTCCTGCACGGCCTGTCAGATCACGTAGGCCGTGGTGACGTTTTCAACCCACAGAGGCGGATTAACGGGTTCATGTTCTTCAGCCTTTCAGTACTTAACCTTGAGGATCATCTCGGCTTAGTGATCTCGCCTCAATCCCCGTTGTCAGCGGGTTACATCACCCTGCGGGCATGCCGCAGGTCACTGCCGCTCAGGTTCTCCACCGTCACACCCGGTGGGATTGTTGGGTTTCTCATCGTGAGTTACCGGTTCAATATTCCAGACAGACTCGCGGTTCATTTAAGCATCCATGCCCGCCCTGAACTCCGGGCACACTATAAGTAATATCGGTGACCCAGACCTGGGTGGCCCGGACAACGGTGAACTGCCGCTGCACGAGATTAGGAGCAACGACTGAAGGCCTGCCAGCGATACGACGTGGCGCTTTATAGCCGCGCACAGCTTTAATCCGGTCCAGTTGCATGATCCGACCCACCCGGTTTCTACCACAGGTTTCCCCGATTTCGTTCAGATCGCCATGAACCCGCCGGTAACCGTATACGCCTCCGCTCAGGGAATATGAGTCGCGGATAAGCATCAGCAGGCGCTGGTTATCTTTATCACGCGCCGAGACAGGGTTATGCAGCCACGCATAGAACCCGGCCCGGGCGACATTCAGTACCCG
>NZ_JUMS01000030.1:0-1945 GCF_001059415.1 Enterobacter sp. 940_PEND | reverse complement strand
ACCCGCTACGGGGGAGACTTACCCGAAATCTGATTTATTCAACAAAGCCTAAGGCAGATTGAAACTGACTGTACTTTTTCCTGAGTAAAAGATTACTTAAAATTTTTGTCAAAAATCGAGAGACCTGGTTTTCGATTGTTTTGTGTGCTTAAGGCCAGTAATTCTTACACCACGAGATACTATAATGCCATTTGTATACGTTTGATATAGATGTTTTTTAAGAGTTTCAAACGATGCTACGTTAAGACATTTATGATGCAGTTACACTCTTTTTATAATATAATATGGGGTTACATACGAGGAGTGCCATTGTTAGGAACAAACATGAAACTTCCCAAAGATAGCATTATCAATAAGTTTCCGGACCTACATATCCATCAAACTATTGACGAAATTAGAGATCTATTGATTAACGGATTTGATGATTCCCAAAAAACAATCTTTTTATGTGGGAAAGATAAATCTGACAAAAAAAGTCTTCGATATAAATTCTCGACATTTCTTTCTCAAGAGAAAGGTATCACTCTAACTTATCCAGAGGATTTGTTTGAAGATCTCCTCGAAGGTCAGGGAAAGAACAGTTTGCTATCGCTAGAAACTCAGCTTGCAAACTCTGTCGATCTTATAGTTCTTATACCTGAAAGTCCGGGTTCTTTCGCTGAACTAGGTGCATTTTCCATGGATAAAGCCCTAGCTAACAAAATGCTTGTGATGAGAATGGGGGAATTTAAATCAGGGAAAAGCTTCATAAATCATGGACCTATACGCCTTGTCAGAACCCATGGTGGGGAAATATATGATATTCCAAAGAACTTCGATGAAAAGAACCCCGAACATGTAAAATTAGTACTTGGAAAAATTAAAGAAACTCTTCCGAGTGGTAGAAAGAAGAAAAAATTGGACAATATCTTATTATATTCACAACACGTCCTTCTTTTAATCTATCTATTTGATGATTTAAATTTACGCTCGGTGTATAAAACCATGGAGCTGATCATGGAGAGAAAGTTTGACAATCGAGATAATGTTGCCTGTAAAGCTGCTACACACTCCCTCATAAGGGCAGGAATGATTAACCAACAAGAGGGATTATTCAGTATAACTCAAATTGGTTATAACTCGATAATTAATAGTTTCTATTTGAAATCATCACTTGCTGAATTAAGGGCGAAAATCATGAATAAACAATATGCTAGACAATGACTAAGATTCATCTTAGAATTTTCGAGTGTGCTAGTTTTTAAGCTGGTGACTTAGCTAGTTCGTTAGTTAGGTTCACAGTGGATGGAGAGTCTCTCCGTTCCCGCAAAACATCACAGAGATAGCTTGATGATCGAGTCCCCCAACTCCCGCCCACCGTGACTTGGGGGACTCGTACATCAAGCCTTACAGCTTTAGCCGTTAAAAACTAGCACACGTTTTTTAAAGCGAGATAATGCACCTCTACACTACTGATGAAACGAACATGAATGCTCATCAAGGAAAGTACACCCAGCAACTTTTATCCCTTCCAATTCTTGAGAATGTAGATGATTTATCTCAATTCATCAGGCTTCCGAAAGAGATAATTTCAAAATTTAGCTTTAATAACCATAGATACTACCACCGTATTGAAATGAAAAAAAAATCTGGTGGTATCCGTTACATAGAAAGCCCTGTAAAAGAATTAAAGGCAATACAACGTTGGGTACTCAGATCTATTTTAGATAAATTGTCACCTTCAGTTTACGCGAAAGGTTTTGTACGAAAAAAATCTATACTTGATAATGCAAAACCTCATGAAGGAAACCAATATATACTAAACTTGGATTTTCAGGATTTCTTTACCAATGTGCAAGCATCTCATGTATATACTTTATTCAAAAACATTGGTTACAATAATAATATAGCATTTATGGTAATGGTGCCAACTTACTGATTTAGTGTATGATGGTGTTTTTGAGGT
>NZ_JUMS01000029.1:0-1480 GCF_001059415.1 Enterobacter sp. 940_PEND | reverse complement strand
ACCCGCTACGGGGGAGACTTACCCGAAATCTGATTTATTCAACAAAGCCCCGGAGAACTGCAAGGACGCAGAATGAAAGAGTACCATTGTATGAAGTTTTTCTTGTGTAACGCGTGTTTTGACCACCGGTTTATCCGGTGGTTTTTTTATAAACAACATCCACATTTTAAATAAATGCATCAGTCATTATTACAACACACGAACAAATATATAAATGAGAATCTATTTTTTATTATTTAATATATTGGTAAATAATGGTATAATTAACCATTCAATGAGTTGTTTTATAAAACCCATTAGCGTTCCATCCGAAATATAATACTGGAGATACAACAACATGAAAAGTAAGATGATTCCCTTTACAGTTAAAAACCTTTTAAAATCAAAGAGTTGCAAGAAGATGACCGCTTCAGCTAAAGCGCTTTGCAATGCCTTTGGCACTTCGGCGCTTTTAGCGCTTGCAAGCGCTTTAGCTGAAGCGGTAGAGCCTACCACAAAAAACAAAAAAAATCAATACCATGCATGAGTATTTTTTTCTTTATTATCATCCCTCAGAATACAAAGGATTATTTAATTCCTAATTCCACATGATAGTTAACTAAAGTGCTAAACCGATATTCCTCATCATTAAGAATACGCCTGTCGTTTTTCTCTACAGCTTTGACGTAACGCATAACATATTTATTAAATTGCTTTTGTATATGTTGCTCTTTACCCTGGAGTTTCCTGCCTGCTTCTTTTGTTCTCAAAACAAAAATATTATTACTGATATGCTCTGTTTTTCTTATCAGCAGGGCTTTAGAGTAGTCAAGACCCATCCCTTTAATACGTCTGTCTTTATTTTCATCGCGGTTTACTTCAAGGATGTAACTCGCATCATGCTTGATATTTGACCGGACGGGAATTGCAAAGGTTAACCCATCGATGTCAATTTGAACTACCCCATGACCACGAACTTTGCCATCATGAGACATCCATTCGTTGTTTACTATATTGAAATCTAAAGCCTGAATAACGACAGGGTTATCAGTATAGAAAGATTCATCAAGTTTCTTGAGTTCCATAAGCACCTTGGTAGATACAAAAAAACCCCGACTAAGTCGAGGTTTTTAGGGTAGTTATTACAAGGAATTTGGGTTTTTAACGTGGGGATGTTCCTACCGCCACAACAAACAGGGAATTTGGGTTTTTAACGTGGGGATGTTCCTACCGCCACAAACTACACATTCAATCTACTCTACTTAGCGGATAAGATCAACCCTATCTTAGGTGCTCAGAGTAGTTACTAAGTACTTGATGCGCCGATAGGTAGATAGAATTCATCTTTAGCTTTACCACCGGGAAGGTTAGGTTCTATATGAAAAAAAATCTCTGGAACCTGTCACATAGTACGTGTTCGCTTTTTTAGTAGGATCGAAAGTATTGTCGTCTGAATCGCCACGGGTTTAACAGACACCTCAGAGTCATTTAAGATGGCTTA
>NZ_JUMS01000028.1:0-10612 GCF_001059415.1 Enterobacter sp. 940_PEND | reverse complement strand
AGCTTGCCGCGAATATCGTAGGCTTTAAAACAGGTTAATTTTTCCATGATGACCCCTTTTTCAGGCAACAGTCGGCCCTGACCACTTAATGGCCAAATTGATTTTTTTGTCATTCGCAGGCCCGGTAAGCGCAGCGCCACCGGGCATAATGCAGAGTGCTACACCCGCCCGTAGCGGTCCTGGAAGCGCACGATATCGTCCTCTTCCAGATACGAGCCGGAGCGCACCTCAATTAAGTCGAGAGGAATTTTCCCCGGGTTCTCCAGACAGTGTGTCGCCCCCAGCGGAATATAAATGGACTCGTTTTCACCCAGCAGTTTGACTTCACCGTCGATAGTGACTTTAGCGGTACCCGCAACCACCACCCAGTGCTCGGCGCGGTGATGGTGCATCTGCACCGACAGCCCCTCGCCCGGCTTCACGGTGATGCGTTTCACCTGATAGCGGTCACCGGAGTCAATGGAGTCATATTTCCCCCACGGACGGTAGACTTCGCGGTGAATATGGTGCTCGTGACGGCCATCGGCCTTAATTTGTTCAACCACTTTTTTAACGTCCTGCACGGCGTTACGGTCGGCAATCAGCACGGCGTCCTTTGTCTGGACAACCACCAGATCCTTCACCCCGACCGTGGTCACCAGGCCGGATTCGGCGTAGACGTAGCTGTTTTCCGTTTTGTGGCTAATAACATCGCCGTGGTGGACGTTACCCTCCGGGGTATGGGCGCTGATCTCCCACAGGGAGGACCAGGAGCCGACATCGCTCCAGCCCGCATCCATCGGTACCACGACGGCGTCCGCCGTACGTTCCATCACCGCATAGTCAATGGACTCTTCCGGGCAGGCGAGGAACGCCTCTTCATCCACGCGGATGAAGTCGAGATCCGGGTCCACCACCGCCATCGCTTTCTCGCAGGCGTCCAGAATATCCGGGCGGTATTTGCGCAGCTCTTCCAGATAGCGTCCGGCGCGGAACAGGAACATCCCGCTATTCCAGTAATACTCACCGCTGGCGACATACGCCTGCGCGGTTTCCAGATTCGGTTTTTCAACAAACTGCGCCACGTCAAACGCCACGCTGTCGCCTTCACCCGGCGTCACGCTGCCGCGACGAATATAGCCATATCCGGTTTCCGGCAGATCCGGCACGATGCCGAAGGTCACCAGCTTGCCGCTCTCGGCGTAAGGGATCGCCGCACGCACCGCGTCGCGGAAGGCGTCTTCCTGCTGGATAACGTGGTCTGCCGCCAGGACCAGCATCAGCGGGTCACAGTCCGGGCTGCTGCGTTTTGCCGCCAGCGCCGCCAGGGCGATCGCGGGCGCGGTATTGCGTCCGGCAGGCTCCAGGATGATGTTTTCGGTGAGCTTATTCAGCTGGCGCAGCTGCTCGGCAACAATAAAACGGTGCTGTTCGTTACAAATCACCACCGGGCTTTCACACTCCACGCCGTGCAGACGGTTTACCGTCGTCTGCAGCATGGTGAGATCCCCTTTCAGGCAGAGGAACTGTTTTGGATAGAGCACGCGGGACAGCGGCCACAACCGGCTACCAGAGCCACCAGCCATCACAACCGGATACAAAGTGGTTTGACTCATGATTTATCCCCGTATATCTGTAATAAATTGGCTCAGCACGTTCTCTTTTTCGAGCGTGCGTTCGGCATATTCACGTGCCACCGTGTTCACTTTTGGCATGGCAAGCGCTTGCTCAATTCCGGTTACCAGCGCCGGGACCGATTCCGGCTCCACGCACACGGCAATCCCCGGATAGCTGTCACACAGCTGGCCTAATTCTGTTTCGGCTTCTGCCGTGATCACCGCGTTACCGCCCACTGCCAGAATGTTGGTCAGCTTGGACGGCAGCACCGCGTCGGCGGCGCCGCGTTTTTGCACCACCAGATGGCAGTCGCCCATCTTCAGCAGCGCAGGCAATGCCTCGTAAGACTGAAGCGGGAAAAATTTCACGTTGGTCAGGCCGCGTTCACCGGCCATTTTTTCCAGCCGCGCCTTTCCACCGCCCTGCCCAACAATCACAAACGTCCACGGATGTTCACTCAGCAGCTGGGCCGCTTCAATCACGCTTTCCAGCCCCTGCTTTTCGCCGATGTTGCCTGAGTAAAGAATGATTTTTTGATCTTCAGGCAAACCGAGCTGCGCGCGCAGGGCATGAGCATCTTGCTCAGTTACATCGCGAAAACGCGCCACTTCTGACCAGTTCGGAAAGAAAATGACTTTCTCCGCCGGGACGCCCTTCTCCTGCGCCTTGTTCATCATCGAGCGCGAGATAGTCGAGACGTAATCAACGTTGTGCAGGCCGCTGCGCTCAAACGCGCTGGCGAGCTTCGCGACCTTGCCGCCTTTACTTTTGCCTGCCATCCCCAGGCCCAGCATGGCGTCAACTTCGTAATCCTGTATGTGCAGCAGAGTGCGCGCGCCGGAGAGTTTGCCCAGCAGGCGCATGCCCGGCGTGCAAAACAGCGTTGGCACCACGCCGATGATGCGATCCGGCTTCCAGCGACGCTGCGCCATCAGCGGGAAGAAACTGCTCAGGGCAAAGCTGCCCAGATGAAGTAACCGTTTCAGCGTTGAGGGCTGCTTAGGCACATACAGCGGGCAGCGCCAGACGGTCGCTGCGCCCTCTTCGCGACGGTAGCGCCAGCTTGAGTAGCGCTCCCCGACTTTCCACTCCGGGTAGTACGGCGGCGCGGTAATGACCCGCACGTCATGTCCCTGGCTCGCCATCCACTCGACCATCTCGCCGGTGTATTTCCCGATGCCGGTTAGCTCCGGCGAGTAGTTGATTCCGTATACGAGGATCTTCATATGCCCGGCACCTCGGCCTGACGTTCAGCCAGGAAATAGGCACGACTGTTGTCATGCACATTGTCGCTGGCAAGCAGCGTCTCTGGCGTCTGCCAGCGGTAGTCGTCATGCTGAAAATCAGGCAGACGCAGGTCTGCCTCACTCACCTTCAGGCGGAACCCCAGCACGATGTAGTGCGTGGTGAACCCGGTGCCTGAAAAGTTATCGTCATAGAAGTGCTGCCAGACCCCGTAAAACTGGCCCGCTGCCATCGGCAACTGCAGGCCCAGTTCCGCCAGAGTGAGACGCTCAAACGCATCGCTCAGCGTCTCATCCTTCTGCACGCGCCCGCCGGGCACGAACCAGAAGCCCTGTGCAGGACGGTTGGTTCGTTTCCCCAGCAAGAACTCGCCGCGTTCGTTCTCCACGATCAAATCAATTGAGATGAGCGGAGTGGAACGCACTACCGTGGCAAAATCTTCCTGACTTAAAAACATCGTTACCCCCGGAAGCGGTGCTGGTTTTCCAGGAACCACTGGTATGTACTGGCCAGCCCCTGCTCCAGTGACACCTCGTGATACCAGCCCAGCTGATGCAGACGGGTCACGTCCAGCAGCTTGCGCGGCGTGCCGTCCGGTTTCGTCGCGTCAAACACCACGCGGCCCTTGTAGCCCACTACCTGCGCGATGGTTTGCGCCAGCTCGCGAATGGTGCAGTCCACGCCGGTGCCGACGTTGATGTGCGACAGCATCGGCTCGGTGTTCTCCTGCCACACCTCGCGATCCAGCTCCATCACGTGAATGCTGGCGGCAGCCATGTCGTCCACGTGCAGGAACTCGCGCATCGGCGTACCGCTGCCCCACACCACCACGTCCGGCGCGTTCTCGGCGGTCGCCTCGTGGAAGCGGCGCAGCAGCGCCGGGATCACGTGCGAGTTGCTCGGGTGGAAGTTGTCGTGCGGTCCGTACAGGTTGGTCGGCATCACCGAACGATAGTCGCGGTTGTACTGACGGTTGTAGGACTCGCACAGCTTGATCCCGGCAATCTTGGCAATCGCGTACGGCTCGTTGGTTGCTTCAAGCGTGCCCTGCAGCAGTTCGCTCTCGGCGATCGGCTGTTTCGCCATTTTCGGGTAAATACAGGACGACCCGAGGAACAGCAGCTTATTCACGTTGTGCAGATGCGCGGCGTGAATGATGTTGCTCTCGATCATCATGTTTTCGTAGATGAAATCCGCCGGGTAGGTGTTGTTAGCGACAATGCCGCCCACCTTCGCCGCGGCCAGATACACCTGGTCAATGCGTTCGTTAGCAAAGAAGTCCTGTACCGCGCGGCTGTCGAGCAGGTTCAGCTCGTCGCGGGTGCGGACAACCACTTCGACGTCACCGCGCTGTTCGAGCTGGCGAACAATCGCGGAACCCACCATTCCGCGATGACCGGCGACAAAAATACGTTGTTTTGTCATTCTCAGGACTCCAGCGCGATGGCAACCTCGTAGCCATGAGACTTGAGCAGGGAGTGTTTTTTCGCTGCTTCAAGATCTTTGGCTACCATCTCGGAAACCATCTCCTGCAGAGTGATTTCTGGTTTCCAGCCCAGCTTCTCGTGCGCTTTGGTTGGGTCGCCCAGCAGAGTTTCCACTTCAGCAGGACGGAAGTAGCGCGGGTCAACCTGGACAATCACGTCGCCTGGCTTCACGCCCGGAGCGTCGTGGCCGGTCACGGAAACAACGATACCTTTCTCTTCCACGCCGGTACCTTCGAAGCGCAGTTTGATGCCCAGCTGTGCCGCAGCCATTTCAACGAACTGACGTACGGAGTACTGCACGCCGGTCGCAATCACGAAGTCTTCTGGCTGTTCCTGCTGCAGCATCATCCACTGCATTTTCACGTAGTCTTTGGCATGGCCCCAGTCACGCAGGGAATCCATGTTGCCGAGGTGCAGGCAAGACTCCAGACCCTGCGCGATGTTGGCGATGGCGCGGGTGATTTTGCGGGTCACGAAGGTTTCGCCGCGACGCGGAGATTCGTGGTTGAACAGGATGCCGTTACAGGCGTACATGCCGTAGGATTCACGGTAGTTCACGGTGATCCAGTAGGCGTACAGTTTTGCTACCGCATATGGAGAGCGCGGGTAGAACGGCGTGGTCTCTTTCTGTGGGATTTCCTGCACCAGGCCGTACAGCTCGGAGGTAGATGCCTGGTAGAAGCGAGTTTTCTTCTCAAGGCCGAGGAAGCGAATCGCTTCCAGCAGACGCAGCGTACCCATGGCATCAACGTCGGCGGTGTATTCCGGGGATTCGAAGGAGACCGCTACGTGGCTCATCGCGCCCAGGTTGTAGACTTCATCCGGCTGTACTTCCTGCAGGATACGGGTCAGGTTGGAGGTATCGGTCAGGTCGCCGTAGTGCAGGTGGAATTTCGGGTTCGCCGCGTGAGGATCCTGATAAATATGATCCACACGTTCGGTGTTGAAAGAAGACGCACGACGTTTAATACCGTGTACTTCATACCCTTTTTCCAGCAGGAACTCTGCCAGGTAAGAACCATCCTGCCCGGTAACGCCGGTGATGAGAGCGACTTTAGACATGTTTATATTCCTCTACTTATGAATTTAATCAGTTTCAACGCGTTCGCGTATCACCACTGCGGGGTTGCCACGGCAAATTTTATTTGCCGGTAGCGATTTAAAAACGCTGCTGCGGGCACCGACTACCGTGCCATCGCCAACAGAAACACCCGGTGCAACAAAAACATCCGTTGCCAGCCAGCATTTTTCACCTATCGCAACAGGCGAAGCGGTAATATCAAAATGCTGACTCATAAAATCGTGGCTGCCGGTGCACAAATAACACTTCTGTGAAACCACCGAATTTGCACCAATCGTTATTTCGCCAAGGGTATATAACACCGCGTCATCCCCAACCCATGCGTAATCCCCAAGCGTTAATTTCCACGGATAGGTAATTTTCACAGAAGGTCGGATGACTACGTTTTTTCCGATTTTTGCGCCAAACAGGCGCAATAAAAAAGCTCGCCAGCGGTACATTATTTGCGGCGACCAGGCAAATAATGTTGCCTGAACGGCCCACCACAGTTGTACCTTAATACCGTTCCCGCCCCGAAAACCTTTCGGCACGGAGAAACCTTTTAAATCCTGCATTGCGTTTCCTTATATTCAGGCTTTGTTATATAAGGTTTTCGTTTTGCCTGTGGTGCGCAGGCGTAATAAATAAGACAATTCCGCCCAGAACCCCGGCACGCGTAATATTTTACGCTGTACGTTTTTGGCGTCCTGGCATAATTCCAGATTATTAGACGTTGACACGCCGCCCATTGAGAATTCAGACACCAGCCCTTTAATTCGACGGAACGGGTAACCTGATTTATACAGGCTGGCTGCCAGCGCATAATCGGAAGACACTTTATACTGTAAATCGTAAGGCTGTTTTTTCAGACCCTTTACCGGAAAGAAAATGGCCTGATGGCTGGCCGGCAAGCTGTGGTAGATATACCAGCCTGGCTTCGCGCTGCGGCACACTTTATGTCCGTCGCCAAAATCGAGCAGCGCATCGCCAATATACATGGCGTCCTCTTTCTGGCGAGCCAGCTGACGGGCAAACAGCGCCACGTCTTCATGGAAAATATCGCCCGAGTTCAGGAAGATGGCATAACGGCCTTGCGCCATGCTGATACCTTTATTCATCGCATCATAGATGCCTTTATCTTTCTCGCTGATGTAGCGTAAGTTGAACTCACCGTTGAGTTTTTCCAGAAACTCCGCCGTGCCATCGTTCGAGCCGCCGTCGACCACAATCCACTCAAAGGTGAGGCTTGGATCGCGCGCCAGGTTGCGCAGCGAGCGCCAGGTTTTTACCACCCCTTCGTAATTACGAAAAGCGACAGTAATGACGCTAAGAAACATAAATCACCTCATTTCGTCATACGTTCGTAATATTAAGCGCCTTGCGCAGAATAAACGGACAGACAATCAAGAAAGCATATTCCGGGCTAAATATTGACCCGGTAAAAAACAGCGACACCGGAGTAAACAGATAAAGCTGAACGCGAAAGTTCTGGTTATCACCAAACGCGTTAATCATCATTTTGAAAACTTTAAACAGATACCACAGGGTCAACAGTACGGCGAACCACGAAAAATAAATAATTAACAGATACAGACCATTGTCTATGGTTTTACCGACATCCGCACCGTTAAAGATTCCGAATGATGCAACATATTCGTAAAGTGAGCCGAATCTTACTACCCCATCAATATGGGTTAAGGAATAACCCACCATCACCAGTGGCCCAATGATGCGATAATAGGACGAAGACCCTTCCGTTCCCAAATCACCCAGACGTTCTGAGATGTACGGGAAGGCAAATATCACGCCTACCAAAAATACCGTCAGGGAGATAATCGCCAGCGGCAGTTTTTTCTTAATCGCATCTTTGTTCAGGTACTGGAACGCCCACTCCAGCAGGTAAAACAGGATAAATGTCATTACCCCTGAGAACGATCCAGACAGAACAATTCCTGCAAGAATCATAGCATCGGTCTTAGGCGTTTTGATACCAAACTGTTTGATGCTGAGCCAAATTGAGATTAACGCCAGAGCGAAAAACGCCGGTTCAAAATAGAGGGCCGTAGTACGCTTCCCGCCAAACTTGATGAAGTTCAATACATAGCTGTTACTGTAAATGAGATATTTCGAAATTATCTCCATCAGGCTGCTGCCGCCGGTGAGAATAATTTGCGCCATCTCCAGTGCGGCAAGCATAACAATTAACGCAACGGCAATATAAAAGAACCTAAGGATTTTCCGATAATTGTGCGGAGAAATAGTTTTAAACCGAATACTCCAGACCATTCCGATAATAATAACAATATAAACAAACAGCATGGTCGACGTGACGTATTTACTCGCATCCAGCGACTGGCCAAAGATGTAGTTAAACAGCGTCAGGCCCGTGCCCAGACCTAAGGCAATCATCAGCTTCTTGAGGTTGATTTTATCGACATACAACAGAAGCAGAACGGGCAGGAAGGTTACGATGGTTATCGGGAAGCTTTCGCCGAGCTGGGCAATTTTGACGTTGACCAGCAGGTAGATCAGCGGCAGCAGCAGATAACTACAGATTCTGATAGAACGAGACATATTCCTCCAGCATCTGTTGTCCACTGTAGGCCTTGCGGCTGCGGTTGCGGAACGATTCCAGGTCTGTGCCAAAAACGATCTCAGCAATCTGCGCCTTCGGCAGCTGTACCAGCGGCAGGACCTCCTGCTCCGTGAAGGTTTTCCCGCCGGACTTTTCCAGCACTTCGCGCGCCGCATCGCTGTGGGTGGCGATCACCGGCACGCCGATAGAGAGCGCTTCGCAGAGGATCAGCGGGTAGTTATCCACGCGGGAGCTGAACACCAGCGCGTCCATTTCATTCAGCGCGCTCATCAGCTTGCGCTTGTCGGTCTCAAACCCGTGGTTCACCACGTTGGCCCCTTCGAACGGTGAAAACTTGCCGAAAGTGTGAAGCTCTATCTTGTCACCCAGCGCCATCATGTCGCGCACCAGCTGCTGGTTGGTTTTACCGTCGTAACGCAGGTCATGCGCAACGATAGCAATTTTCGGTTTGCCCGCGGTTTCGGCCACCGGAGTCAGCTCGGCAAGAATGGCTTCCGTCGCCACGTCGATGCCGTTGTTGATAATCTGACAGCGCCCTGCCCCGTACAGGCTGTTGAAGGCATCGGCCACGTGCTGGCTCGGGGAGATAAACGTACAGCCGAGCGAGAGCATGTCGCGGAACAGCTGACGCTTTCCGGCCACCAGCTGATGCGCGCGATCCACCTTCACCGGCGGATAGTTGCTTAACGTCGGGCACTTCTGGCAGTTATCTTTCCAGCCTTCGCAGCCGTCGGTAAACGCGCAGCGTCCGGTCACGCTCCAGTGATCGTGCAGCGTCCAGACGAATCGGGTGTCGGGCTTGTGGGCTTGCACCTTCTGACAAAACGCCACCACCGCTTCCAGATTCAGCCAGTAGCTGTGCAGCACGTGAAAATGCAGCACAACCGGGCCGGTCGTGCGCGTCACGGTGCGGTAAAGGTTGTTCAGGTTGCCAAACAGATCGCGGTTAAACAGGCGGAACAGCGCAATGTTGGCAATCGAGGTCAGACGCGGCGTGTGCTTGTGCACCTGCGGGAAATTATCGTGGCTAACGCTTTTCTTGCCGCCTTTGCCGTAGCCGTAAATAAAACGAGACTGTAGTCCTTTTTGCAGCGCGCGCTGGTGCAGATCCAGGGCCACGCCAGCCGCTCCGCCTTCTGCGAGGCGTACGTTAAATTGCAGAATGTTCATTTAATCACCTTCACGCGGGCTTTTTCTCCCACCACCAGCGCGTTATCCGGAATGCTGTCCAGCACTACGCTGCCAGCACCAATCGTGACGTTATTACCAATCGTAATGTCACCGATGATTACCACGTTCGCCCCCAGCTCGACGTTATTGCCGATGACCGGGCAGGCCAGGCTGTCAGGCCCGCGGTTGCCAATGGTGACCGCATGACGAATGGTGAAATCATCCCCGGCGACCACAAACTTGTTGATCACCACCGCATAGCCGTGATGGATGGTAAAGCGGCGGCCAATGGTGGCAGCGGCCTGAATTTCATAGCCAAAAAAGCATTCGGTAATGATGCGGTACAGCACCAGCACGGGCGCCGCCCAGATATTGTTCAGCACGTTTTTCTTACGCCACACCGAGCAAAAGTGCGCGATGCGGTACGCCAGAACCATGCAGCACGGACGCAGGCTCCAGCTGTTAGCGCGGCAATCTTCCAGAAACATTATTTCCCCCGAAGTCCATCAGCCAGGCGCTTGCCGTTACGCACGGACAGCAGCGTCAGCAGCGTGCGCCAGTTCATGCGCTTATTGCGGATCTGATAGAGGGTGAAGAGCTGATATTTACGGCTGGCACGGTCAAATTTGTCCTTGTGCTTGCGGTAAAAATGGAAGTAGCCGGAGAACTTCTTCGGCGAGGAGGTGATTTGCATCTCCCCGTGGTTGATGTGCAGTATCTGCGTAGCCTCTTCCACCTTCCACGGCTCGCCGTACTCCACCACCATGCGCAGGAAGATATCGTAATCCTGCGCGGCCTTGAGTTCGGTATCGAACAGGCACTCTTTGAAACGCCACGCCCAGGTGAAGACCTGGTTACCAATAATGTTGCGCTTGTAGAACAGGCGGCGAGAATACGGCGATTTCGGGTACAGCGGCAGACTGGCGGGCTGCGAGTAGACCTCGCCCTGGCAGACATAGTCGTTGGCATACAGGAAAGCGTGCGTGACCAGCTGTTCTTTATGCGACAGGAAGATAGACAGGCGGTTCGGCGTCCATTCGTCATCGTCGTCGATCCCGGTCAGATACTGCCCTTTGGCCTGCATAATCGCCTGATTACGCACCGCGCACGCGCCGGAGTTAATCGCGTTATGCGTATAGACCACCCGCGGGTCGTTGAGGTCAGTTACAAACTTTTGCAGCTGTTCATACGAGGAAGAGCAGTCATCCACGATGATCAGTTCCCAGTTATCGTAATCCTGTCGCAGGACGGATTTGATGGCGCGGATCGCCAGCTGCTGACGATTCCATGTCGGCATATAGATTGATACTAAAGGGCGTTGTGTGGTCATCTTTTCCCCTCACCCCGGCCCTCTCCCCACAGGGGAGAGGGTGAAAGGCAGCCAGTGGTTATCATTACGTTCGTCCCCCAAATCCCGCACCGAACTGTCCCCTCTCCCCTTTGGGGAGAGGGTTAGGG
>NZ_JUMS01000027.1:0-950 GCF_001059415.1 Enterobacter sp. 940_PEND | reverse complement strand
GCATTCGACCAGATCGATAACGCACCAGAAGAAAAAGCTCGTGGTATCACCATCAACACCTCTCACGTTGAGTACGACACCCCGACTCGCCACTACGCACACGTAGACTGCCCAGGCCACGCCGACTATGTTAAAAACATGATCACCGGTGCTGCGCAGATGGACGGCGCGATCCTGGTTGTTGCTGCGACTGACGGCCCAATGCCTCAGACTCGTGAGCACATCCTGCTGGGTCGTCAGGTAGGCGTTCCTTTCATCATCGTGTTCCTGAACAAATGCGACATGGTTGATGACGAAGAGCTGCTGGAACTGGTAGAGATGGAAGTTCGTGAACTGCTGTCTCAGTACGATTTCCCGGGCGACGATACTCCAATCGTTCGTGGTTCTGCTCTGAAAGCGCTGGAAGGCGACGCAGAGTGGGAAGCGAAAATCATCGAACTGGCTGGCTTCCTGGATTCTTACATCCCAGAACCAGAGCGTGCGATTGACAAGCCATTCCTGCTGCCAATCGAAGACGTATTCTCCATCTCCGGTCGTGGTACCGTTGTTACCGGTCGTGTAGAGCGCGGTATCATCAAAGTTGGCGAAGAAGTTGAAATCGTTGGTATCAAAGAGACTGCGAAGTCTACCTGTACTGGCGTTGAAATGTTCCGCAAACTGCTGGACGAAGGCCGTGCTGGTGAGAACGTTGGTGTTCTGCTGCGTGGTATCAAACGTGAAGAAATCGAACGTGGTCAGGTTCTGGCGAAGCCAGGCTCAATCAAGCCACACACCAAGTTCGAATCTGAAGTGTATATTCTGTCCAAAGACGAAGGCGGCCGTCATACTCCGTTCTTCAAAGGCTACCGTCCACAGTTCTACTTCCGTACAACTGACGTGACCGGTACCATCGAACTGCCAGAAGGCGTTGAGATGGTAATGCCAGGCGACAACATCAAGATGGTTGTGAC
>NZ_JUMS01000026.1:0-308 GCF_001059415.1 Enterobacter sp. 940_PEND | reverse complement strand
CTGACTTGTAATCAGTAGGTCACCAGTTCGATTCCGGTAGTCGGCACCATCAAGTCCGGTGGGGTTCCCGAGCGGCCAAAGGGAGCAGACTGTAAATCTGCCGTCACAGACTTCGAAGGTTCGAATCCTTCCCCCACCACCACTTTCTGGCAGCGTAAATGCCGCCGGAGCTGGTTGGAAAAATTAGCCAGCTCAAACTGAAAAAGAGAGAAATCTCTTTTTTTGTTACAGAAAGAACTGGGTAGCCGAGTTTCAGGATGCGGGCATCGTATAATGGCTATTACCTCAGCCTTCCAAGCTGATGATGC
>NZ_JUMS01000003.1:0-102998 GCF_001059415.1 Enterobacter sp. 940_PEND | reverse complement strand
GTAACCTGACGGTGACCACCGATAACGCGAAAGCGGACGGCACGGCCACCAACGCAGTGAAAGCGATTGTCACCGATGCCAACGGCAACCCGGTGCAGAATGCGACAGTTGCCTTTACCTCAACCAACGGCGCCACTATCACCACGGCCTCCGCGACCACGGACGCCAGCGGTGTGGCAACGACCACGCTGACCAACACCAAATCCGGTGTGAGCAAAGTGACGGCCACCGTCAACGGTGCCAGCCAGACCGTGGACACCACCTTTGTGGCGGACAGCAGCACGGCGACCATCAGTTCCGGTAACCTGACGGTGACCACTGATAACGCGAAAGCCAACGGCAGCGCCACCGACGTGGTGAAAGCGATTGTCACCGATGCTAAAGGCAACCCGGTGAAAGACATGACGGTGACCTTTACCGCCACTAACGGAGCGACCATCGTGACGGAATCGGTCACCACCGATGCGGACGGTATCTCCACCACCACGCTGACCAACACCAAATCCGGCGTGAGCAAAGTGACGGCCACCGTCAACGGTGCCAGCCAGACGGTTGACACCACCTTTGTGGCGGACAGCAGTACCGCGACCATCAGCGACGGCAACCTGACGGTGACTACCGACAATGCGAAAGCCAACGGCACGGCCACCGATGCGGTGAAAGCCATCGTGACGGATGCCAACGGTAACCTGGTGAAAGATGCCACTGTAGCCTTTACCGCCACCAACGGCGCCACCATCACCACCGCCTCCGCCACCACGGATGCGAACGGTGTGGCAACGACGACGCTGACCAATACCAAAGCCGGGACCACCAGCGTGACGGCTACCGTCAACGGTAACAGCAAGTCTGTGGACACCACCTTTGTGGCGGACAGCAGTACGGCGACCATCAGCGACGGTAACCTGACGGTGACCACCGACAATGCGGTGGCCAACGATAGCGACACCAACGCGGTGAAAGCCATCGTGACCGACGCCAACGGTAACAAGGTGAAAGACGCGACGGTGACGTTTACCGCCACCAACAGCGCGAAAATCACCACCGCCTCCGCCACCACGGACGCGAACGGTGTGGCCACCACCACGCTGACCAATACCAAATCCGGTATTGCCGCGGTGACGGCCACCGTTAACGGCACCAGCAAGTCTGTCGACACCACCTTTGTGGCCGACAGCAGTACGGCGACCATTGCGACGGGTAACCTGACGGTCACCACCGACAACGCGAAAGCGGACGGTACGGCGACGGATGCGGTACAGGCGAAAGTCACCGATGCCAACGGCAACCTGGTGCCGGGTGTGGTGGTTGCGTTCAGCGTCACCACCGGGGCGACGGTCGTCACCGCTTCTGCCACCACAGACGCGTACGGCCTGGCGAAAACCAACCTGACCAGCGAGAAGTCCGGCGCCTATACGGTAACCGCCACGCTTGGTACGGCAAGCCAGACCGCCACGGTGAACTTCAAGGCGGACGCAACGACGGCGGTGACCACGCTGGTCTCCGATGTCACCACGCAGCTCGCTGACGGCGAATCCGTCATCGCGCTGACCGCCACCGTGAAGGATGCGAAGGGTAACCTGGTGCCGAATGAGGATGTGGTGTTTACCACCACCGGCGCGGCGACGTTAGGCGATGCCACCGTGACCAAGACCGTTGCCACCGACGCGAATGGTCAGGCGAAGCTCAACGTGACAAACACCACCGTTGAAACGGTGACCGTGGCGGCGAAGTCCTCGTCCAACGCCGGCGATACCGGCGGCAGTCTGGACCTGACATTTACCGCGCCACCGCCAGCACCGATGCCGTCGACTACAAAAATTGCGGTCAACGGCGCTAACTTTGCGGTCGACGCGGGCTTCCCGAAAACGGGCTATGACGGGGCTAAGTTCCAGATTGCTATCAAAGGCGCTGCGGCGAATAACGCCAATTATACCTGGTCGGATAACAGTGACTGGGTCTCGGTGGACAGTACCGGTACGGTGACCTTTAATGGTGAGGGGACTTCGGATGAAGTGACCATTACCGCCACACCTAAAGCGGGTGGCGTAACACTGGAATATTCGTTCCAGTTAGTTACATGGTTTAAAAATATGAATGTTAGCGTTAAGTCAGGCAACGCAGAAGGTGTATGTACTAATTTAGGAGAGGGATATCATCTGCCTTCAGTGCTTGAAATAACAGATAGCATGGTTACTGGCAAACACACTGATCGTATTCCCGGGAGCAATCACCTGTGGTCTGAATGGGCAGTAGCATGGGGAAATTTATGGACTTCGGATCTGAGCGGGACGTGGCACTATTATGTGGCTACAGATAATACTGACGTTGATGTATGGGTACAAAACTTTGATGGTGAGATTGATGCCGCCTGCTCAAAAGCACTATAACGTTATGATTCGTAAAAACTAAGATTCTTATTACGTCATCAAATGGGAGCCTCCGGCTCCCATTTTTTTACGTTCCTATCATCCCGGGCGACACTATTTCCCCTGCCTGTACGGCGTATACACCCCGCTCAGACTCTCGAGTAAAGCGACGATATCTTCCTGCGGGAGTGACAGACTTTTACGCAACCATCGGATCGGCAAAACGCATCTTTCTGCCACCTGTGCGGGTGATGAGAGTCTTGCGGTTTTTGCCGATCGTCATGTCTTTTACTGATATTTATGTCGGTTTCACGTTAAATTCTAATTATCGGTGTTTTCAGTTGGCAGCAGAGAGCAAGGCTGGTTAATCTGAAAACGGTTTACATCATTTTAACGTAAGAGAATAACTATGCATGATGCACAGATCCGTGTCGCCATTGCGGGCGCGGGTGGACGTATGGGCCGTCAGCTGATTCAGGCGGCACTTCAGATGGATGGCGTCGCGCTTGGCGCGGCACTGGAGCGTGAAGGTTCGTCGCTTCTGGGGGCCGATGCCGGTGAGCTGGCAGGCGCAGGCCACACGGGCGTTACCGTGCAAAGCAGCCTGGAGGCGGTAAAAGAGGATTTCGATGTCTTCATCGATTTTACCCGCCCGGAAGGGACGCTCGCGCATCTGGCATTTTGCCGTCAGCACGGCAAAGGGATGGTAATCGGCACCACCGGTTTTGACGATGCGGGCAAGCAGGCTATCCAGGATGCATCCAAAGAGATTGCGATTGTCTTCGCCGCAAACTTCAGCGTCGGCGTTAACGTCATGCTGAAGCTGCTGGAGAAGGCCGCGAAGGTGATGGGCAATTATACCGATATCGAGATTGTAGAAGCTCACCACCGTTACAAGGTTGATGCGCCATCTGGCACGGCGCTGGCGATGGGCGAAGCGATTGCGCATGCACTAGATAAAGATTTAAAAGACTGCGCGGTCTATACCCGCGAAGGTTACACCGGCGAACGCGTGCCTGGCACCATTGGCTTTGCAACCGTGCGCGCGGGCGACATCGTCGGCGAACACACGGCGATGTTCGCCGATATTGGCGAACGTGTCGAAATTACGCATAAAGCCTCCAGCCGTATGACGTTCGCCAACGGCGCCGTACGTTCCGCTTTGTGGCTTAAAAGTAAGAAAGATGGCCTTTTTGATATGCGAGATGTGCTCGATCTCAACAATTTGTAAGCATTATTACCCATCGTGATGTGGTTATTGCAGTCGTAATTGTTTGATTGCATAGGGCAATATTTTATTGCCCTTTTATTTTATCTGTTTCATCGCGTGCTTTTGCTTAATGCTCTAAAAATATATCTCTTATAGCGTTTTAACGTTACTGAAATGTAAATTTTGACCATCCGGTCTACTTTTTCATGCTCCAACACGACTTTTTTTATTAAACCCGGCGCGCAAGCGTTTTCTGCAGTGATTTACCTGATCTTTTTGTCGCTTAAGCTCTGTTCCGTTCGCCAGGCTTGCAAAAGGCTAAGCAAAATATCCGTTTTAAGTTGACTTTTACCCACCAAATCTCCAGAATGCCGCCGTTTGCCAAAAATCCGCTGGCAACACATTTGCATTGATCCATGACATGGTTATGAATTAATATGCAAATAAAGTGAGTGAATATTCTCTGGAGGGTGTTTTGATTAAGTCAGCGCTATTGGTTCTGGAAGACGGAACCCAGTTTATCGGTCGGGCCATAGGGGCAACGGGTTCGGCGGTTGGGGAAGTCGTTTTCAATACTTCAATGACCGGTTATCAAGAAATCCTCACTGATCCTTCCTATTCTCGCCAAATCGTTACTCTTACTTATCCTCATATCGGCAATGTCGGCACCAACGCGGCTGACGAAGAATCCTCTCAGGTACATGCGCAAGGCCTGGTCATCCGCGACCTGCCGCTGATTGCCAGCAACTTCCGCAATACCGAAGACCTCTCTTCTTACCTGAAGCGCCATAACATCGTGGCGATTGCCGATATCGATACCCGTAAGCTAACGCGTCTGCTGCGCGAGAAGGGTGCACAGAACGGCTGCATCATCGCGGGTGATAACCTCGATGCGACGCTGGCGCTGGAAAAAGCGAAAGCCTTCCCGGGCCTGAACGGCATGGACCTGGCGAAAGAAGTAACTACTGCTGAAGCCTACAGCTGGACTCAGGGTAGCTGGACGCTGGAAGGCGACCTGCCGGAAGCGAAAAAAGAGAGCGAGCTGCCGTTCCACGTGGTGGCCTACGATTTCGGCGCCAAGCGCAACATCCTGCGTATGCTGGTTGACCGCGGCTGCCGCCTGACGGTGGTTCCGGCACAAACGTCCGCCGAAGACGTGCTGAAGATGAATCCGGACGGTATTTTCCTGTCCAACGGTCCCGGCGACCCGGCGCCGTGCGATTACGCCATCGCCGCCATCAAGTCCTTCCTGGAAACCGACATTCCGGTATTCGGCATCTGCCTCGGCCATCAGCTGCTGGCGCTGGCGAGCGGTGCAAACACCGTTAAGATGAAGTTCGGCCACCACGGTGGTAACCACCCGGTGAAAGACATCGATAACAACACGGTGATGATCACCGCGCAGAACCACGGCTTTGCCGTCGATGAAGCCTCAATGCCGGCTAACCTGCGCGTGACGCATAAGTCGCTGTTCGATGGCACCCTGCAGGGGATTCATCGCACCGATAAGCCTGCGTTCAGCTTCCAGGGCCACCCGGAAGCCAGCCCGGGCCCACACGACGCCGCGCCGCTGTTCGATCACTTCATCGAACTTATCGAGCAATACCGTAAGACCGCTAAATAATCAGGAGCCGAGAAGACAATGCCAAAACGTACAGACATAAAAAGCATCCTGATCCTTGGCGCTGGCCCGATCGTCATCGGCCAGGCCTGCGAATTCGACTACTCCGGCGCGCAGGCGTGTAAAGCCCTGCGCGAAGAGGGTTACCGTGTAATCCTGGTAAACTCTAACCCGGCCACCATCATGACCGACCCGGAAATGGCCGATGCAACCTACATCGAGCCGATTCACTGGGAAGTGGTGCGTAAAATCATCGAGAAAGAGCGTCCGGACGCGGTGCTGCCAACCATGGGCGGCCAGACGGCGCTGAACTGTGCGCTGGAGCTGGAGCGTCAGGGCGTGCTGGAAGAGTTCGGCGTGACCATGATTGGTGCGACCGCCGACGCGATTGATAAAGCAGAAGACCGTCGCCGCTTCGACGTGGCGATGAAGAAAATCGGCCTCGACACCGCGCGTTCCGGTATCGCACACAATATGGAAGAAGCGCTGGCCGTCGCGGCTGACGTGGGCTATCCGTGCATCATCCGCCCATCGTTCACCATGGGCGGCACCGGCGGCGGTATCGCCTACAACCGCGAAGAGTTCGAAGAGATTTGCGAGCGCGGTCTGGATCTCTCCCCAACCAAAGAGCTGCTGATTGATGAATCGCTGATTGGCTGGAAAGAGTACGAGATGGAAGTGGTGCGTGATAAAAACGACAACTGCATCATCGTCTGCTCCATCGAAAACTTCGATGCGATGGGTATCCACACCGGCGACTCCATCACCGTTGCGCCAGCCCAGACCCTGACCGACAAAGAGTATCAAATCATGCGTAACGCCTCGATGGCGGTACTGCGTGAAATCGGCGTGGAAACCGGCGGTTCTAACGTGCAGTTCTCGGTGAACCCGAAAACCGGCCGTCTGATTGTTATCGAAATGAACCCGCGCGTGTCCCGCTCCTCCGCGCTGGCCTCTAAAGCGACCGGCTTCCCGATTGCGAAAGTGGCGGCGAAGCTGGCGGTGGGTTACACCCTCGACGAGCTGATGAACGACATCACCGGTGGCCGCACCCCTGCGTCCTTCGAGCCGTCCATCGACTACGTTGTCACCAAAATTCCACGCTTCAACTTCGAGAAGTTCGCAGGCGCGAACGACCGTCTGACCACCCAGATGAAATCTGTCGGTGAAGTGATGGCGATAGGCCGCACGCAGCAGGAATCCCTGCAGAAAGCGCTGCGCGGCCTCGAAGTGGGCGCGACCGGCTTCGACCCGAAAGTGAGCCTGGACGACCCGGAAGCGCTGACCAAAATTCGCCGCGAGCTGAAAGACGCTGGCGCAGAGCGTATCTGGTATATCGCCGATGCCTTCCGTGCGGGCCTGTCCGTCGACGGCGTGTTCAACCTGACCAACATCGACCGCTGGTTCCTGGTGCAGATTGAAGAGCTGGTGCGTCTGGAAGAGCAGGTCGCGGAGCTGGGCATCACCGGCCTGGACGCTGATTTCCTCCGCGTGCTGAAGCGTAAAGGCTTCGCCGATGCGCGTCTGGCTAAGCTGGCGGGCGTGCGTGAAGCGGAAATCCGCAAGCTGCGCGACCAGTACGACCTGCACCCGGTCTACAAGCGCGTGGACACCTGTGCGGCAGAGTTCTCAACCGACACCGCCTACATGTACTCCACCTATGAAGACGAGTGCGAAGCGAACCCGTCCGTCGACCGCGACAAGATTATGGTGCTGGGCGGCGGTCCAAACCGTATCGGCCAGGGCATCGAGTTCGACTACTGCTGCGTACACGCCTCCCTGGCGCTGCGCGAAGACGGTTACGAGACCATCATGGTCAACTGTAACCCGGAAACCGTCTCTACCGACTACGACACCTCTGACCGCCTCTACTTCGAGCCGGTTACCCTGGAAGACGTGTTGGAAATCGTGCGCATCGAGAAGCCAAAAGGCGTTATCGTGCAGTACGGCGGCCAGACCCCGCTGAAGCTGGCCCGCGCGCTGGAAGCAGCAGGCGTGCCGGTTATCGGCACCAGCCCGGACGCGATTGACCGTGCTGAAGACCGCGAGCGTTTCCAGCAGGCGGTTGACCGTCTGAAGCTGAAACAGCCGGCGAACGCCACCGTCACCGCCATTGAAATGGCCGTTGAGAAGGCGAAAGAAATTGGCTACCCGCTGGTGGTGCGTCCTTCGTACGTGCTGGGCGGCCGCGCGATGGAAATCGTGTATGACGAAGCCGACCTGCGTCGCTACTTCCAGACCGCTGTGAGCGTGTCGAACGATGCGCCAGTGCTGCTCGACCGCTTCCTCGACGACGCGGTGGAAGTGGATGTGGACGCCATCTGCGACGGCGAAATGGTGCTGATTGGCGGCATCATGGAGCACATCGAGCAGGCTGGCGTGCACTCCGGCGACTCCGCCTGTTCTCTGCCGGCGTACACGCTGAGCCAGGAGATTCAGGACGTGATGCGCCAGCAGGTGCAGAAGCTGGCCTTCGAGCTGCAGGTTCGCGGCCTGATGAACGTCCAGTTCGCGGTGAAAGACAACGAAGTCTACCTGATTGAAGTGAACCCGCGTGCGGCACGTACCGTACCGTTCGTCTCCAAAGCCACCGGCGTACCGCTGGCGAAAGTGGCGGCGCGCGTGATGGCGGGCCAGACGCTGGCGCAGCAGGGCGTGACCAAAGAGATCATTCCACCGTACTACTCGGTGAAAGAAGTGGTGCTGCCGTTCAACAAATTCCCGGGCGTTGACCCGCTGTTAGGGCCAGAAATGCGCTCTACCGGGGAAGTGATGGGCGTGGGCCGCACCTTCGCCGAAGCGTTCGCGAAGGCGCAGCTGGGCAGTAGCTCCACCATGAGAAAATCAGGCCGTGCGCTGCTCTCCGTTCGCGAAGGCGACAAAGAGCGCGTGGTTGACCTGGCCGCCAAGCTGCTGAAACAGGGCTTCGAGCTGGACGCAACCCACGGTACGGCGATTGTGCTGGGCGAAGCCGGCATCAACCCGCGTCTGGTGAACAAGGTGCATGAAGGTCGTCCGCACATTCAGGACCGTATCAAGAATGGCGAGTACACCTACATCATCAATACCACCGCAGGCCGCCAGGCGATTGAAGACTCCAAGCTGATTCGCCGCAGCGCGCTGCAGTACAAAGTGCACTACGACACCACCCTGAACGGCGGTTTCGCGACGGCCATGGCGCTGAACGCGGATGCCACCGAGAAGGTGATTTCGGTTCAGGAAATGCACGCGCAGATTAGCAAGTAAGTAAAAATGCCCGGTGCCGTTCGGTTGCCGGGCATTCTCCCATCTTCAGAACCTTCTGGTTTTTCATCCGCATTCAGTCAGTTAGCCTAAAATGGTTAGGTCGATAACGAAATTCAACTGAGAGCAGGGGAAAACACCATGCAAAATAAATTACTGATCGCTTCCGTTCTGGCTGCCACGACAATGTTTACCGTTGCGGGCTGTTCGTCTAATCAGGCCGTAAAAACCACCGATGGCAAAACCATTGTCACCGACGGCAAACCGCAGGTAGATGACGATACCGGTCTGGTGTCGTATAAAAACGCCGAAACCGGTCAAACCGAGCAGATCAACCGTGACCAGGTGAAATCCATGGGCGAGCTGGATAACTAATTCAGAATTCTGACGTAAGCCCGTCAATAATATTCACTATTAGCCTGTTGAATTACTGACTACACTCTTTTGTTAAAAGAAAGCAGTAACAACAGGCTAATCAATGATTCTGATAATTTATGCCCATCCTTATCCGCAGCACTCGCATGCGAATAAGCGGATGCTTGAGCAGGTAAGGACGCTTGATAACGTAGAGATACGTTCCCTCTATCAACTTTATCCCGATTTTAATATCGATATCGCCGCCGAACAGGAGGCGCTCTCCCGTGCCGATCTGATTATCTGGCAGCACCCCATGCAGTGGTACAGCACGCCCCCGCTCCTGAAGCTGTGGATTGATAAAGTCTTCTCCCACGGCTGGGCGTATGGCCACAACGGCAATGCGCTAAAAGGAAAAAGCCTGATGTGGGCGGTCACCACCGGCGGCGGTGAAAGCCATTTTGATATCGGTTCCTTCCCGGGTTTTGACGTCCTGGCGCAGCCGCTGCAGGCGACTGCGCTCTATTGCGGCCTGAACTGGCTCCCGCCTTTTGCGATGCACTGCACGTTTGTTTGCGACGATGAAACGCTGCAGGCGCAGGCTCGCCATTATAAACAACGCTTACTTGAGTGGCAGGAGACGCATCATGGATAGCCATACGCTGATACAGGCGCTGATTTACCTCGGCGCGGCGGCGCTGATTGTGCCCGTGGCGGTACGTCTGGGGCTGGGCTCGGTTCTCGGCTACCTGATTGCGGGCTGCGTCATTGGGCCGTGGGGCTTTCGGCTGGTCACGGATGCCGAGGCGATTCTCCATTTCGCTGAAATCGGCGTGGTGCTGATGCTGTTTGTGATTGGCCTGGAGCTCGACCCGCAGCGGCTGTGGAAGCTTCGCGCCTCGGTATTTGGCGGCGGCGCGCTGCAGATGGTGGCCTGCGGCCTGCTGCTGGGCGGGTTCTGCATACTGTTGGGCATGGACTGGAAAGTGGCTGAGCTCATCGGCATGACGCTGGCGCTCTCCTCGACGGCGATTGCCATGCAGGCGATGAACGAGCGAAATCTGACGGTCTCCCAGATGGGACGCAGCGCGTTCTCGGTGTTGCTGTTCCAGGACATTGCCGCTATCCCGCTGGTGGCGATGATCCCGCTGCTGGCGGCCAGCGGTTCCTCTACCACGCTGGGCGCTTTCGCGCTGTCGGCGCTGAAGGTGGCGGGCGCGCTGGCGCTGGTGGTGCTCCTTGGCCGCTATGTGACCCGCCCGCTGCTGCGGTTTGTTGCCCGTTCTGGCCTGCGCGAAGTGTTCAGCGCCGTAGCGCTGTTCCTGGTGTTTGGCTTCGGTCTGCTGCTGGAGGAGGCCGGGCTGTCGATGGCGATGGGGGCGTTCCTCGCAGGCGTTCTGCTGGCGAGCTCTGAATACCGTCACGCGCTGGAAAGCGATATCGAGCCGTTCAAAGGACTGCTGCTGGGGCTGTTTTTCATCGGCGTCGGGATGTCCGTCGACTTCGGCACGCTGGTGACGCACCCGCTGCGGATCGTCATCCTGCTCGTCGGCTTCCTGGTCATTAAAATGGTGATGCTGTGGCTGATTGCTCGCCCACTGAACGTGCCGGGCAGGCAGCGCTGCTGGTTCGCCGTGCTGCTGGGGCAGGGGAGTGAATTTGCGTTCGTGGTCTTTGGCGCCGCGCAGATGGCAAACGTGCTCGATCCCGAGTGGGCGAAGGCGCTGACGCTGGCGGTGGCACTGTCGATGGCGGCGACGCCGGTGCTGCTGGTGGTGCTGACGCGCCTGGAAAAATCGGGCAGCGAGCAGGAGCGCGAGGCCGACGAGATCGACGAGGAGCAGCCGCGCGTCATCATCGCCGGATTTGGCCGCTACGGGCAGATCGTGGGTCGTTTACTGCTGTCGAGCGGAGTGAAAATGGTCATCCTCGATCACGATCCCGACCATGTCGATACCCTGCGTAAATTTGATATGAAAGTGTTTTACGGGGATGCAACCCGCGTCGATCTGCTGGAATCCGCCGGGGCGGCAAAAGCCGAGGTGTTAATTAACGCCATTGACGATCCGGAAACCAGCATGCAGATGGTGGAGCTGGTAAAAGAGCATTTCCCGGCGCTGACTATTATCTCCCGCGCGCGCGATGTGGATCACTACATCCGGCTGCGACAGGCTGGCGTAGAGGCGCCCGAGCGTGAAACGTTCGAAGGTGCGCTGAAGTCTGGCCGAGTGGCGCTGGAAAACCTGGGGCTCGGGGCGTATGAAGCGCGTGAGCGTGCAGACCTGTTCCGCCGCTTTAATACCGAGATGGTTGAAGAGATGGCGGCGATGGCCGGCAGTACGGCCACCGAGCGCGCGGCGGTGTTCAAACGCACCAGCGCGATGCTGACGGAAATCATTAACGAGGACCGTAACCACCTGTCGCTGATCCAGCGCCATGGCTGGCAGGGCACGGAAGAGGGCAAGCATACCGGCGATCCGGCTGACGAGCCCGAGAGTAAACCTTCCGCGTGAAGTGGAGTTGCCAGCAATATTAAAAAATTTCTTTATCTTTACCCTGCCGCCAGTCGACGAAAGATTAAGCTTTCCGTATAGTGGCGGCAATTTTTTGCATCCGGGAAATTTTCAATGATCAGTCTGATTGCAGCGCTGGCGGTGGACCGCGTTATCGGTATGGAAAATGCCATGCCGTGGAACCTGCCTGCCGATCTCGCATGGTTTAAACGTACTACGTTAAACAAGCCGGTAGTGATGGGCCGCCTGACCTGGGAGTCGATTGGTCGTCCATTGCCGGGCCGTAAGAATATCGTTATCAGCAGCCAGCCGGGCACTGACGATCGCGTCGAATGGGTAAAATCAGTAGACGAGGCGATTGCTGCATGCGGCAATGCCGAAGAGATCATGGTGATTGGCGGTGGGCGCGTCTACGAGCAGTTCCTGCCAAAAGCGCAGAAGCTGTATCTGACCCACATTGATGCAGAAGTGGAAGGGGATACCCATTTCCCGGACTACGATCCGGACGAGTGGGAATCGGTATTCAGCGAATTCCACGACGCGGATGCACAGAACTCCCACAGCTACTGCTTCGAGATTCTGGAACGTCGTTAAGTGATTTTCCCTCTCCCGGCCGGGAGAGGGAATAACGTATCAGGAGGCAACGGCCTCACTTTCCCCTAAGTCCAGCTGTCGGTTGGACGGCTGCACAAAGTAAGCTTTATCTTCCCAGCGTAAGCAGGTTAACTCTCCGCCCCAGCAGCATCCGGTATCCAGACCGTAAATCCCTTCCGGTGTTCCTTTTCCTTCCAGCGCAGCCCAGTGGCCAAATACCACGCTGTACTCGCTGGTCACCGGTCCCGGAATGGCAAACCACGGTTTCAGCGGAGCAGGTGCGCTTTCCGGCGTCTCTTTGGAATACATGTCCAGCTGTCCGTTCGGGAAGCAGAAACGCATGCGGGTGAACGCGTTGGTGATAAAGCGCAGACGGGCCAGACCGCTGAGATCCTCGCTCCAGTGGTTCGGCATATCGCCGTACATGGCATCGAGGAAGAAAGGATACGAGTCGCTCGCCAGCACCGCCTCAACGTCACGCGCGCAGGTTTTCGCCGTCTCAAGATCCCATTGTGGCGTGATCCCGGCATGCGCCATGACCAGCTTTTTCTCTTCGTCGATCTGCAGCAGGGGCTGACGGCGCAGCCAGTTAATCAGATCGTCCGCGTCCGGCGCATCCAGCAGTGGGGTGAGGCGATCTTTAGGTTTGTTGCGGCTGATCCCGGCGAAAACCGCCAGCAGATGCAGATCGTGATTGCCCAGCACCATGCGGACGCTGTCGCCCAGCGATTTGACGAAACGTAATACTTCAAGGGAGCCGGGGCCACGCGCGACTAAATCGCCCGTCAGCCAGAGCGTGTCCTGTCCTGGCGTAAAGTCGACCTGTTTTAACAATGCGATCAGTTCATCGTAGCAACCGTGAACGTCGCCAATCAGATATGTAGACATTAGATTAATGAATGAGTGTGGTTACGGCGAGACGGAACACAGGAATGGCAACGCGGAAATCATTGCCATCGACGTCGACCATTTCATAATGGCCTTGCATAGTACCCATCGGCGTTTCAATCACCGCGCCGCTGGTGTACTGGTACTCTTCGCCAGGAGCGATGTGGGGCTGTTCACCAACCACACCTTCGCCCTGAACTTCAATTTCGCGGCCATTGCCGTTAGTGATAAGCCAGTAGCGCCCGCGCAGCTGCACGGGCATCCGCCCCAGATTGCGAATGGTCACGGTGTAAGCGAAAACAAAACGTTCTTCGTCCGGTGAGGACTGTGATTCAACATAGACGCTTTGTACATGGACACATACGCGGGGCGAATCAATCATGGCTTAACTCTCCTTCGGCGGCGCATTATCGCTGATGTAATTAGCCAGCTTGCAGTACTGCTCTACGGAAATGTTCTCTGCACGCATTGCCGGGTCGATCCCCAGCTCGGCTAACACCTCAACGGTAAACGAATTGCTCAGGCTGTTACGGATCGTTTTACGGCGCTGGTTAAAGGCTTCTGTGGTAATGCGGCTCAGTACGCGCAGATCTTTAACCGGATACGGTTTCGTCTTGTGCGGCACAAGGCGCACAACCGCTGAATCCACTTTTGGTGGTGGTGTGAACGCTGACGGCGGTACTTCGAGTACCGGGATCACGTTGCAGTAATACTGTGCCATCACGCTTAAACGACCATACGCTTTACTGTTCGGTCCTGCAACCAGACGGTTAACAACCTCTTTTTGCAACATGAAGTGCATGTCGGCAATGGCATCAGTATAGCTAAAGAGGTGGAACATGAGCGGTGTGGAGATGTTGTACGGCAGGTTGCCGAAGACGCGCAGCGGCTGACCCATTTTTTCGGACAGCTCGCCAAAGTTCATGGTCATGGCGTCCTGCTGATAGATGGTCAGCTTCGGCCCGAGGAACGGGTGCGTTTGCAGGCGTGCGGCCAGATCGCGATCCAGTTCGATGACGGTCAGCTCGTCGAGGCGTTCGCCTACCGGCTCGGTCAGCGCGGCAAGGCCCGGGCCGATTTCGACCATCGCCTGACCTTTTTGCGGATTAATAGCCGAGACAATGCTTTCGATCACGAACTGATCGTTAAGGAAGTTTTGCCCGAAACGTTTACGGGCTAAGTGGCCCTGATGGACTCGATTAGTCATTGAGTATTAACAATCATTTTGATGGCGAGATTAAGCGCCGTAATAAAACTGCCGACATCCGCTTTCCCCTGGCCTGCCAGATCCAGCGCAGTACCGTGGTCAACGGACGTTCGAATAAAGGGTAAACCGAGGGTGATATTCACCCCGCGGCCAAAGCCCTGGTATTTTAGCACGGGCAGGCCCTGATCGTGGTACATCGCGAGCACGGCGTCGGCATTATCCAGGTATTTCGGCTGGAAAAGGGTATCTGCAGGCAGCGGCCCGCTGAGGTTCATCCCCTTCGCCCGCATTTCGTTGAGTACCGGAATGATGGTGTCGATCTCTTCGGTGCCCATGTGCCCGCCTTCACCGGCGTGCGGATTGAGGCCACAAACCAGCACGTGCGGCTGCGGGATCCCAAACTTTGTCTGCAGATCGTGATGCAAAATCCCGATGATCTCGCGCAGGAGTTCAGGGGTAATCGCATCAGGAATGGCTTTGATCGGCAGATGGGTGGTCACCAGCGCAACGCGCATCTCCTCCGTCGCCAGCATCATCACCACTTTCGGGCTGTGCGAGCGCTCTTCAAAGAACTCCGTATGCCCGGTAAAGGGTATACCCGCTTCGTTGATGACGCCTTTGTGGACGGGGCCGGTGATCAGAGCGGCAAATTCGCCCTTCAGGCAACCGTCGCAGGCGCGCGCAAGGGTTTCAACGACATAGTGACCGTTTTCCGTGCTGAGCTGGCCCGGGATGACCGGCGTACGAAGGGGAACTGAAAGAAGGGTGAGCGTACCGGCTTGCTGGGGTGCAGGCTGTTGGCCTTCAACGTAAGGGATGAGCGTTAAAGGCAGACCGAGCAGCGTTGCCCGGTCTTGTAACAGTGTTGCATCGGCGCAGACAACCAGTTCTACCGGCCAGCTGCGCTGGGCGAGCTGGACAACGAGGTCAGGCCCAATCCCGGCGGGTTCGCCGGGCGTGACAACAACACGATGCTGTTTCATTAGTTGCTCAGAACTTTCACGTAAGCGCTGGCGCGTTGTTCCTGCATCCAGGTTGCTGCTTCTTCAGAGAACTTACGGTTAAACAGCATACGGTAGGCTCTGTCTTTCTGTGCCGCATCCGTTTTATCAACGTTACGGGTGTCCATCAGCTCGATCAGATGCCAGCCGAATGAAGAGTGGACCGGCGCGCTGATCTGGCCTTTGTTCAGCTTCATCAACGCATCGCGGAAGGCAGGATCGTAGATATCCGCAGCCGCCCAGCCCAGGTCGCCGCCCTGGTTAGCAGAGCCTGGATCCTGAGAGAACTCTTTTGCTGCTTTCGCAAATGAGGTTTTACCGCTCTTAATGTCAGCTGCGATCTGTTCCAGCTTCACACGCGCCTGATCGTCAGTCATGATCGGTGACGGTTTCAGAAGAATGTGGCGAGCGTGAACTTCGGTGACGGAGATATTTTGGCTCTGGCCGCGCAGATCGTTCACCTTCAGAATGTGGAAGCCCACGCCTGAACGGATAGGACCGACGATATCCCCTTTCTTCGCCGTGCTCAGAGCCTGGGCAAAGATGGATGGCAGCTCCTGAATACGGCCCCAGCCCATCTGGCCGCCTTTCAGCGCCTGTTGGTCAGCGGAGTAGGTGATTGCCAGCTTGCCAAAGTCGCCGCCGTTACGCGCCTGTTCAACAATAGAACGCGCCTGGCTTTCGGCTTCCGCAGCCTGATCGGACGTTGGGTTCTCTGGCAGTGGGATCAGAATGTGGCTCAGGTTCAGCTCTGTGCTCGCATCGTTCTGGTTACCCACCTGTTTTGCCAGCGCGTCAACTTCCTGAGGCAGGATGGTAACGCGGCGACGCACTTCGTTGTTACGCACTTCCGAAATCAGCATCTCTTTACGGATCTGGTTACGGTAGGTGGCGTAGCTGATGCCGTCATAGGCCAGGCGGCTGCGCATCTGGTCTAAAGACATATTGTTCTGCTTCGCGATGTTAGCGATCGCCTGATCGAGCTGCTCGTCAGTGACCTTCACACCCATTTTCTGCCCCATCTGCAGAACGATCTGATCCATGATCAGACGCTCCAGGATCTGGTGGCGCAGCGTTGCGTCATCCGGAAGCTGTTGACCGGCTTCGCCCGAATTGAGCTTCACCGATTTCATCAGACCGTCAACGTCACTTTCAAGCACGACGCCGTTGTTAACCACAGCAGCGACTTTATCAACAACCTGGGGGGCGGCGAAGCTGGTATTCGCAACCATAGCGACACCGAGCAGCAGCGTTTTCCAGTTCTTCATACTTTTTCCATTTCAATTAACCGCAAAGCGGATTACGTTGCAAATCAAGCACATTACAAGGCGCTACTGTACGGCAGAATATTCGAGCGCAGCATTTTCTGCGTACCCAGACCGTAGTTGGAACTCAGGCCGCGTAACTCGAAGTTAAAGCCAATCACGTTATCGTATTTGCTCTGATTGTTTTCACTGTTCCAGCCGTTAAGCTTGCGTTCGTAGCCGACACGCAGCGCGTAACAGCAGGAGTTATATTGCAGACCCACCATCTGGTCAGCAGGTTTATTGGCGTTAGTGTCAAAGTAGTAAGCGCCTACGATTGACCAGCGGTCGGCGATTGGCCAGCTCGCTGCGCCGCCCACCTGCGAAATACCGTCTTTATAGGGTTCTGAGCCAGCATAAGATGGCAATGTTGCCTGAATATATTCCGGGCTGGCGTAACGATACGTCAACTGCACCATACGGTCTTCATCGCGACGGTACTCGATAGCAGCACTACTTGTGGCAATATTATCGAGGCGAGTGTCATATTGCACACCACCGCGTAGACCCCAACGATCGGTCATACGCCAGTAAGTATCCCCCGCCCAGACCAGCGATCCCGTTTTGTTATCTTTCTCCCAGTTAATGTTGTCATCACCGGTGCGTGACTCGGTGAAATAGTAGATTTGACCAACAGAAACGTTAAAACGTTCAACGGCAGCATCATCATAAACACGTGTTGTGACGCCGGTCGTTAACTGGTTCGCTGACGCGATGCGGTCAAGACCGCCGTAAGTACGGTCACGGAACAGGCCGCTGTAGTCAGACTGCAGTAAAGAGGAGTCGTAGTTCTGGATTTTGCTCTGGTCGCGGTATGGCACGTATAAATACTGCATACGCGGTTCAAGCGTTTGGGTATAACCATCCGCCAGCAGAGCCATATCACGTTCGAAGATCAGCTTCCCGTCCATTTTGAACTGCGGAAGCGTTCGGTTGACCGACTCCTCAAGGTTGGCATTTCTACTGGCATTGTAATTATCGATATTTTTTTGCTGATAGTGAGTCGCCATCAGCTTGGCTTCGGTATTCAGGCTCGCCCAGTCGTTAGACCACGGCAGATTGATCGTCGGCTCAAGGTGAACACGCGTAGCTTCAGGCATATCCGAATCGGTATTAACGAAATGTACCGCCTGAGCGTAAACCCGTGTGTCGAATGGACCCACGTCATTCTGATACCAGTTAACGTCCAGCTGTGGCTCTGCCCCATATGTAGGCGTGGACTGGTCAGAAAATACCTGGAATTGCTTGGTCGAGACGGTTGCGTCAAAGTTCTGTACCGCATAGCCTACGCTGAATTTCTGCGTGGCATAGCCATCGGTACTTGAGCCGTATTTGGACGAGAAGTCATTAAAATAAGACGAATCGCTAACTTTGGTGTAGTCAACATTAAAGCGCCATACCTGATCCATTACCCCGGCATGCTGCCAGTAGAATAACCAGCGGTGCTTGTCGCCTTCGGTCGGATGCTCGTCCTGGAAGACTTTATCGGACGGCAGATAATCCAGCTCCATCAGACCCGCACCGGCGTGGGTCAGATAGCGGAACTCGTTCTCCCACATGATGTTGCCGCGCTTGTGGATATAGTGCGGCGTGATCGTCGCATCCATGTTTGGCGCGATGTTCCAGTAATACGGCAGGTAGAACTCAAAGTAGTTCGACGTGCTGTACTTGGCATTCGGGATCAGGAAACCGGAGCGACGTTTGTCACCGACGGGAAGCTGCAGATAAGGGCTGTAGAATATGGGTACTGGACCCAGCTTAAAGCGGGCGTTCCAGATCTCTGCGACCTGTTCTTCGCGGTCATGGATAACCTCGCTCCCAACCACGCTCCAGGTATTTGAACCCGGCAGACATGATGTGAACGTACCGTTTTCCAGGATCGTATAGCGGTTTTCACCGCGCTGTTTCATCAGGTCAGCGTCGCCGCGCCCCTGGCGACCCACCATCTGGTAATCACCTTTCCAGACGTTAGTATCTTTAGTATTCAGGTTTGACCAGGCTTTCGGACCTTTCAGGATGACCTGATTGTCGTCATAGTGCACATTACCCAGCGCATCCACCGTTCGTACCGGCTCGGCCGCACCTTCCGGCTGCTTCTGGTGCAGCTGCACTTCGTCTGCCTGCAGGCGGCTATTGCCCTGGTTAATATCTACATTGCCCGTAAACGTGGCATTGTCAGGGTAAGTCCCTTTCGAACTGTCGGCAGTAATGGTTACCGGCAAGCTATTTGTATCGCCACTCACCAGTGGGCGATTATAACTTGGGACGCCAAGCATACACTGCGAGGCGAGATCGGCCGCCAGCCCCTGTTGACTGTACAGGGCGGAGCCAATCATTGTGGCCAGGAGGGTGGGGATACGTTTTTTCATACGTTGTATTTTATTGTTCCGTCATCAGTGGCTACGGCTTACAAACGCTCAGAGACTATCTTACTCATCTGCGCAGTACCAGCGTTAATCCTGCCCGTTTGCGTGCCAGAGTGTTAGGCTCGCTATCGAATGACGAGTATGATAAAGCAAATTATAGGCGATGTCCTTCAATTGACCGTGACTTGAACACAGTGATGATGACGTTGCGTCGGCCAGGAATATGACTATCCGGGGAGTATATGCAGTATTGGGGTAAAATAATCGGCGTTGCGTTCGCCATCATCATGGGTGCCGGGTTCTGGGGGATTGTGCTTGGGCTTATTATCGGCCATATGTTTGATAAGGCGCGCAGCCGCAAAATGGCCTGGTTTGCCAATCAGCGCGAGCGTCAGTCACTCTTTTTCTCCACCACCTTTGAGGTCATGGGGCACTTAACCAAATCCAAAGGGCGTGTCACAGAAGCCGATATTCAGATTGCCAGCGTTTTTATGGATCGCATGAACCTGCACGGCGACTCCCGTCTGGCAGCGCAAAATGCGTTTCGCATCGGTAAGTCGGATAATTATCCGCTTCGCGAAAAAATGCGTCAGTTCCGCAGCATCTGCTTTGGACGTTTTGATTTAATTCGGATGTTTCTGGAAATTCAAATCCAGGCGGCCTTCGCAGACGGCTCACTTCACCCTAACGAACGTGACGTGCTGTACGTCATTGCGGAAGAGCTGGGCATCTCCCGTATGCAGTTCGACCAGTTCCTGCGCATGATGCAGGGCGGGGCTCAGTTTGGCGGTGGCTATCATCAACAGTCGTCCGGCGGTGCCTGGCAGCAGGCGCAGCGTGGTCCGACGCTGGAAGACGCCTGTAACGTGCTTGGCGTTAAGCCCTCTGACGATCAGACCACGATTAAACGTGCCTATCGCAAGCTCATGAGTGAACACCATCCGGACAAACTGGTCGCGAAAGGCTTACCGCCAGAAATGATGGAGATGGCGAAGCAAAAAGCGCAGGAAATCCAGAAGGCGTACGAGCTCATAAAAGAGAAGAAAGGTTTCAAATAAAAAAAGCCCGACGATGTCGGGCTTTTTTTTAGAAGTCCACCGGGGCTTTAAACGTCATAGCGTTACCGAAGGCCGGATGGGTGATGGTGAGCGTCTGCGCATGGAGCTGCAGACGTGGCGCTAAGGCCAGCGCTTCAGGCGGCGCGTAGAAGCGGTCGCCCAGAATCGGATGACCCAGGGCGAGCATATGCACGCGCAACTGGTGTGAACGTCCGGTAATCGGCTTAAGCAGGACGCGCGCGGTATTATCCGGCGCGTACTCCAGCACTTCGTACTCGGTCTGCGCGGCCTTGCCGGTTTCGTAACACACCTTCTGCTTAGGCCGGTTCGGCCAGTCGCAGATCAGCGGTAAATCCACCAGGCCTTCCGCCTGCGCGGGGTGGCCCCAGACGCGGGCGACATACTGCTTTTTCGGCTCACGCTCGCGGAACTGGCGCTTTAACTCGCGTTCCGCCGCTTTGTTCAGCGCTACCACAATCACGCCGCTGGTGGCCATATCCAGGCGATGGACAGACTCCGCCTGCGGAAAATCGCGCTGAATGCGCGTCATCACGCTGTCTTTGTGCTCGTCCAGACGCCCCGGCACGGACAACAGGCCGCTGGGCTTGTTGACCACCATAATGTGTTCATCCTGATACAGAATGACCAGCCAGGGATCCTGCGGCGGATTGTAAGGCTCCATCACCATCTTGCGCTCCGTTTACTGATGCGTCACAACGATAAGACGCAGGGCATCCAGACGCCAGCCAGCCTGATTCAGGCTTTCCAGCACCTGCTGACGGTTGCTTTCAATCGCCGCCAGCTCGTCGTCGCGGATGTTCGGGTTGACGGCTTTTAACGCCTCCAGACGGGACAGCTCCGCAGACAGTTTCTCGTCGGCTTCACTGCGCGCGGCGTCAATCAGCGCTCTGGCCGCTTTTTCAATCTGGGTTTCGCCCAGTTGCAGAATCGCGTGCACATCCTGCTGTACCGCGTTCACCAGCTTGCTGCCCGTATGGCGGTTTACCGCGCTCAGCTGTCGGTTGAAACTCTCGAATTCAACCTGTCCTGCCAGGTTAGTGCCGTTTTTGTCCAGCAGCAGGCGGACGGGCGTTGGCGGCAGGAAGCGGGTGAGCTGCAGCTGTTTCGGCGCCTGCGCTTCCACAACGTAAATCAGCTCCAGCAGCAGCGTTCCCACCGGCAGCGCCTTGTTTTTTAACAGGGAGATAGTGCTGCTGCCGGTATCGCCGGAGAGAATCAGGTCCAGCCCATTGCGGATCAGCGGGTGTTCCCAGGTGATGAACTGGGCATCTTCACGGGACAGCGCCACGTCACGCTCAAAGGTGATGGTGCAGCCATCTTCCGGCAGGCCCGGGAAATCCGGAACCAGCATGTGATCGGACGGGGTCAGGACAATCAGGTTCTCACCACGATCGTCCTGGTTGATGCCGACGATGTCGAACAGGTTCATGGAGAAGCTGATGAGACTGGTGTCATCATCCTGCTCTTCAATGCTCTCGGCAAGCGCCTGCGCTTTTTCACCGCCGTTAGAGTGGATCTCCAGCAGGCGGTCGCGACCCTGCTCCAGCTGCGCTTTCAGCGCATCGTGCTTCTCACGGCAGGACTTGATCAGCTCATCAAACCCTTCCGCGTTTTCCGGCGCGGCCAGGTAGCCGATCAGATCGCCATGCACTTGATCATAAATGGTGCGGCCCGTCGGGCAGGTATGTTCAAACGCGTCCAGACCTTCGTGGAACCAGCGTACCAGCACGGACTGCGCGGTTTTTTCCAGGTAAGGAACGTGGATCTGAATATCATGCGCCTGACCGATACGATCCAGACGGCCGATACGCTGCTCCAGCAGATCCGGGTTAAACGGCAGATCGAACATCACCAGGTTGCTGGCGAACTGGAAGTTACGGCCTTCAGAGCCGATTTCCGAGCACAGCAGAACCTGTGCGCCGCTGTCCTCTTCCCCGAACCACGCCGCGGCGCGGTCGCGCTCGACGATGGACATGCCTTCGTGGAACACGGCGGCGCGAATGCCTTCACGCTCGCGCAGAACCTGCTCCAGCTGCAGCGCGGTGGCCGCTTTGGCGCAGATCACCAGCACTTTCCGGGAGCGGTGCGCGGTCAGGTAGCCCATCAGCCACTCCACGCGCGGGTCGAAGTTCCACCAGGTGCCGGTATCGCCTTCGAACTCCTGGTAGATTTGTTCCGGATAAAGCATGTCGCGGGCGCGCTCTTCCTGGGTTTTGCGCGCCCCCATAATGCCGGAGACTTTAATCGCCGTCTGATACTGCGTCGGCAGCGGCAGTTTAATCGTATGCAGCTCGCGTTTCGGGAAGCCTTTAACGCCGTTACGGGTGTTACGGAACAGCACGCGGCTGGTGCCGTGGCGGTCCATCAGCATGTCGATCAGCTCTTTACGCGCGGATTCCGCGTTGTCGCTGTCGCTGTTCGCAGCCTGCAAAAGCGGCTCGATATCCTGCTCGCCAATCAGATCGCTCAGGGTGTTGAGCTCGTCATCAGAAAGACGCTTGCCCGCCAGCAGCATGGCGACGGCATCCGCGACCGGACGGTAGTTATTCTGTTCTTCCACGAACTGCGCAAAGTCGTGGAAACGGTTTGGATCGAGCAGGCGCAAGCGGGCGAAGTGGCTTTCCAGACCCAGCTGCTCCGGCGTTGCGGTCAGCAGCAGAACGCCAGGCACGCGCTCGGCAAGCTGCTCGATAGCCATGTATTCGCGGCTCGGCGCGTCTTCGCTCCAGACCAGATGGTGCGCCTCGTCAACAACCATAATGTCCCACTCGGCATCGCACAGGTGCTCAAGACGCTGCTTGCTGCGGCGCACGAAGTCCAGGGAGCAAATGACCAGCTGTTCGGTTTCAAACGGGTTGTCGGCGTCGTGCTGCGCTTCGGCATAGCGTTCATCGTCGAACAGGGAGAAACGCAGGTTAAAGCGGCGCAGCATTTCAACCAGCCACTGGTGCTGCAGAGTTTCTGGCACCACGATCAGCACGCGTTCTGCAGCGCCGGAAAGCAGCTGTTGATGCAGGATCATGCCCGCTTCGATGGTTTTACCCAGGCCCACTTCATCTGCCAGCAGCACGCGCGGCGCGTGGCGACGGCCCACGTCGTGGGCGATGTTCAGCTGGTGGGGGATCAGGCTGGTGCGCTGGCCGCGCAGGCCGCTCCACGGCATGCGGTACTGTTCACTCTGGAACTTACGCGCGCGATAGCGCAGGGAGAAGCGATCCATACGGTCGATTTGCCCGGCAAACAGGCGGTCCTGCGGCTTACTGAACACCAGTTTGCTGTCGAGCAGCACTTCACGCAGGACGACATTGGCTTCATCCGTATCAAGACGAGTACCAATGTAGGCGAGCAGTCCATTCTCTTCTTTTACGTCTTCAATCTTGAGCTGCCAGCCGTCATGGCTGGTCACGGTGTCACCCGGATTAAACATCACGCGGGTTACAGGGGAGTCATTGCGAGCGTACAGACGGTTTTCACCGGTGGCAGGGAAGAGGAGGGTAACCATACGCGTATCGATTGCTACGACGGTTCCTAATCCAAGTTCGCTTTCTGTATCGCTGATCCAGCGTTGACCAAGTGTAAAAGGCATAGTTGTTCGGCTCTAATCTTTAATTGCAGGCAATAGTTCGACTACCGTCAAAAAAGACGGTCATCGAAAAATGGGTCCGGGAATGGAAAGGGCGCTATGGTACTGGATGGCAGCCATTTCGTCACGCGTCAAAATAGGCCAAGTTGCCCTGTCACTAGTGTAGCAAAATCATCGTCGATGAAGGGCAAAATTCCGTCGGCAACCGGCTGAAGCTGACGCGTCAGATAGTGTTCGTAATCCAGAGGAGAATGCTGATAATCCACGGGTTCCGGGCCGCTAGTGGTCCAGACGTATTTAATGGTTCCCCGGTTTTGATATTGCGGCGCGCGGCCACGGCGGACGTTTTCTTCATCCGCCAGACGCGCGGCGCGTACGTGCGGAGGAACGTTGCGCTGGTACTCCGCCAGCGGGCGGCGCAGGCGCTTGCGGTATACCAGCTGCGCGTCAAGTTCGCCCGCCATCAGGCTGGCTATCGTCTCGCGCACGTAGTCCTGATACGGCTCATTGCGAAACACCCGGAGATAGAGCGTCTGCTGGAACTGCTGCGCCAGCGGCGTCCAGTCGGTACGTACCGTCTCCAGCCCTTTAAAAACCATCCGCTGCGCGTCGCCTTCCTGAATCAGCCCGGCGTAGCGCTTCTTGCTGCCCTGATCGGTGCCGCGAATGGTGGGCATTAAAAAGCGGGCGAAATGGGTTTCAAATTCCAGCTCCAGCGCGCTGGTTAACCGCTCTTTCTGCAAATGTTCCTGCCACCAGTCGTTCACGAAGGCGACCAGCGCTTTGCCGATTTGCGCGGCGTCGTCTTCAGAGTGCGCGCCCTTAAGCCACACAAAGGTGGAGTCCGTGTCGCCGTAGATGACGTCATAGCCCCGGGACTCAATCAGCGCTTTGGTCTGGCGCATGATCTCGTGCCCGCGCATGGTGATCGAGGAGGCCAGACGCGGATCAAAGAAGCGGCAGGCGCTGGTGCCCAGCACGCCGTAAAAAGCATTCATAATGATTTTTAGCGCCTGAGAAAGGGGCTTGTTGCCGTGGCGCTTGGCCTCATCGCGGCCGTGCCAGATGTTTCCCACGATTTCAGGCAGGCAGTGTTTTTCCCGCGAGAAGCGTGCGCCGAGGAAGCCTTCGGTGCTGTGCTCATCATCAGGCTGGGCCAGGCCTTCCACCAGCCCGACGGGGTCGATCAGGAAGGTGCGGATAATCGACGGGTAGAGGCTTTTGTAATCCAGCACCAGAACGGAGTCATACAATCCTGGCCGGGAGTCCATCACATACCCGCCGGGACTTGCCTGCGGCGGCACGTCCCCGAGGTTGGGGGCGACGTATCCTGCCCGATGCATCCGCGGAAAATAGAGGTGGCTAAAGGCCGCTACGGAGCCGCCGTGTCTGTCGACGGCCAGGCCGTTTACCGTCGCGCGCTCCAGCAGGAACGGCATAATCTCGGTTTTGTGGAAGATCTGCGTGACCAGCTCGCAGTCTTTCAGGTTATAGGTGGCGAGCGCGGGTTTGTCTTCATTAAAGCGCCGGTCGATCTCGTCCATTCTGTCCCAGGGGTTGTCGATGGATTTACCCTCGCCAAGCAGCTCCTGCGCGACGGCTTCCAGGGAGAATGAAGAGAAGTTCCAGAAGGCGGATTTTAGCGCCTCGATGCCGTCGATAATCAGGCGACCGTTAGCCTGCGCGAAGAAAACGCCGTTCTTAAAACCGTGTTCGCGCCATTCCAGCTCGCTGTTTCCGCGCCCCAGCATCAGCGGGATGCGGTAGCGCTCGGCGTGTTTTTGCAGCACGCGCAGGTCAAACTGCACCACGTTCCAGCCGATCAGGACGTCGGGGTCGTTGTCTGCAAACCACTGGTTAAGCTTCTCCAGCAGCTGCGGGCGGCTGTTGACGTACTCAAGCCGGAAATCCAGCGTGGACGCATCGCCATTCGGCGGCCCGAGCATATAGACAACCCGATCGCCGCAGCCTTCCAGACCGATGCAGTACAGTTCGCCGTGGCGGGTGGTTTCAATATCCAGTGAGACCCACTTCAGCGGCGGGCGGTAGTGCGGATTGGGCTTCAGGCGCGCGTTAACGAGGCTGCCGCTATGATCGGTGCCGTCGACCCAGACGGGGGCGGTAATAAACCGCTCCATCAGAAAGCGTTCCGGTGGGCGAATATCCGCCTCGTAGAGCGTCACGCCCGCCTCGCGGAGCAGCTTTTCATAGCGCATCAGCTGACGATGGGCGCGACAGTAGAGGCCGTAAACCGGCTGACGGTGGAAATCTTTCAGCTCAAGCGGAGTGATGCGCCAGCCGTTTTCGCCGCGCAGCAGCTGCTTCACCTTCTCGACGTGGGCTTCAGGAATAAAGGCAACGGATTCCTGCGGCGGCAGCGTAACGTGTAGCGGACCGTTGTCGGTTGCCAGCCAGAACGCGACCTCGGTGCCCTGAGGGGTATCCCGCCAGTGTCGGGTCAGTAAAAAACCTTCTTGCGCCTGCGCCACGCCGTTATCCCAGAAAACAAAACCAGGCCTGATTATAGCCTGGTTAAGGTTGTTTTGCTGGGGTTTTATACAGTGTCTGTTTTGCCAGATAGCGCTGCGCTTGTCCAGCCTGCAAGCTACTGCCCGTAATAGGCCTTAGCGCCGTGCTTGCGCAGGTAATGCTTATCCAGCAGGGTTTGCTGCATATCCGGCAGCTGCGGCGCCAGCTGGCGACAGAAGATCCCCATATAGGCGACCTCTTCGAGCACGATGGCGTTATGCACCGCGTCTTCTGCGTTTTTACCCCAGGCAAACGGGCCGTGGGAGTGCACCAGCACGCCGGGCATCTGCGCCGCGTCGATACCCTGTTTTTCGAAGGTTTCAACAATCACGTTACCCGTTTCCCACTCGTACTCACCGCCGATCTCCGCATCGGTCATCAGACGCGTGCAGGGAATGGTGCCGTAAAAGTAGTCCGCGTGGGTGGTGCCGGTCGCCGGGATGGACTGGCCCGCCTGCGCCCAGATGGTGGCGTGGCGCGAATGGGTATGCACGATGCCGCCGATGCTCGGGAATGAGCGGTACAGCAGGCGGTGAGTCGGCGTATCGGAGGACGGTTTTTTCTTACCTTCGACCACTTCGCCGGTCTCGAGGCTGACAACGACCATATCGTCTGCGGTCATCACCGTGTAATCCACGCCGGAAGGCTTAATCACCAACACGCCTTTTTCCCGGTCAACGGCGCTGACGTTGCCCCATGTCAGGGTGACCAGATTATGTTTCGGCAGCGCCAGGTTGGCTTCGAGCACCTGACGTTTGAGATCGTCTAACATTGTTGTCTCCCTGCCCGGTGAGCGTAGCGTCACCGGGCATTCCGTACTTAGCGTTTTGAACCGTAATAGACTTCGTTCCAGCGCAGCGCGTCCTTGAAGGCGGGCAGGCGGGTATCGTTATCAATCACGGTCAGCTCGATATCGTGCAGCTCGGCGAACTGACGCATGTCGTTCAGATCAAGGGCGTGGCTGAACACCGTGTGGTGCGCGCCGCCGGCCAGGATCCATGCCTCAGAGGCGGTTGGCAGATCAGGCTGCGCTTTCCACAGGGCGTTGGCGACCGGCAGTTTCGGCAGAGAGTGCGGCGTTTCAACCGCATCGACGCAGTTCACCAGCAGGCGGAAGCGATCGCCCAGGTCGATCAGGCTGGCGTTGATGGCCGGGCCCGTACGGGTGTTGAAGATCAGGCGCGCCGGATCGGCTTTACCGCCGATGCCGAGGTACTGCACGTCGAGGATCGGTTTCTCTTCCACGGCGATCGTCGGGCACACTTCCAGCATGTGCGAGCCGAGCACCAGGTCGTTGCCGTTTTCGAAGTGATAGGTGTAGTCCTCCATAAAGGAGGTGCCGCCCTGCAGACCGGTCGACATCACCTTCATGATGCGAAGCAGAGCGGCAGTTTTCCAGTCGCCTTCGCCCGCAAAGCCGTAGCCCTGCTGCATCAGACGTTGTACCGCCAGGCCCGGCAGCTGTTTCAGGCCGTGGAGGTCTTCAAAGGTAGTGGTAAAGGCGTGGAAGCCGCCCTGTTCCAGGAAGCGCTTCATGCCCAGCTCGATGCGCGCCGCGTCCAGCACGTTCTGACGCTTGTCGCCGTTGATTTGTGCCGCAGGCGTCAGGCGGTAGCTGCTTTCGTACTCGTCCACCAGCGCGCTCACGTCGCCGTCGCTGATTTCATTCACCACCTGCACCAGGTCGCCCACGGCCCAGGTATTTACGGAGAAGCCGAACTTGATCTGCGCGGCCACTTTGTCGCCGTCGGTGACCGCCACTTCACGCATGTTGTCGCCGAAACGCACCACTTTCAGATGGCGGGTATCCTGTTTGGATACTGCCTGGCGCATCCAGGAGCCGATACGCTGTTGCGCTTTGCCATCCTGCCAGTGGCCGGTGACCACCGCGTGCTGCTGGCGCATACGCGCGCCGATGAAGCCGAACTCGCGGCCGCCGTGCGCGGTCTGGTTCAGGTTCATAAAGTCCATGTCGATGCTGTCCCACGGCAGGGAGGCGTTGAACTGAGTATGGAACTGCAGCAGCGGCTTGTTGAGGATAGACAGGCCGTTAATCCACATTTTAGCGGGTGAGAAGGTGTGCAGCCACACCACCAGACCGGCGCATTTATCGTCGTAGTTGGCGTCGCGGCAGATGTGGGTAATTTCATCCGGCGTGGTGCCCAGCGGTTTCAGCACCAGTTTGCACGGCAGTTTAGCTTCCGCATTCAGCGCGTTAACGACGTGCTCCGCGTGTTTCGTCACCTGCTGCAGCGCTTCCGGTCCGTACAGATGCTGGCTGCCAATCACAAACCACACTTCATAGTTATTAAAAATGGTCATCATCGTGTCCTTAATGGGTCAGGGTTGCCGTAGTGTCCGCGGTGCTTTTGGCCGGGGCGGCGACAGGGAGATAGTGAAGTTCGGCGCTTTTTGCCCATTGCTGGTAGCGCTGATAAAGCTGTTCAAAGCGCTGTGCCTGTTGGGTGCGCGGCTGGAGCGTGTTTTCTACGGCGCTCGCCATATGCTGCTGTGCGGTCGGGATGTCGGCATGGACGCCCGCGGCCACGGCGGCAAAAATCGCCGCGCCCAGCGCGCAGCACTGATCGGAGGCCACAATCTGCAGCGGACGGTTCAGCACGTCGCAGCAGGCCTGCATGATCACCGGGTTTTTACGGGCGATGCCGCCCAGCGCCATCACGTTGTTCACGTCGATGCCCTGCCCGGTGAAGCACTCCATAATGGCGCGGGCACCGAAGGCCGTTGCGGCAATCAGACCGCCGAACAGCGCGGGCGCGTCGGTCGCCAGGTTGAGATCCGCGATCACCCCTTTCAGGCGCTGGTTGGCAAACGGCGTGCGGCGGCCGTTAAACCAGTCCAGCACCACCGGGAGGTGATCGAGAGACGGATTTTTGGCCCAGGCGTCGGTAAGCTGCGGCAGAAGCTGCTTTTTGCTGTCGGCTATCTGGGTTTTCAGTTCAGGATGCGCCGCCGCCAGCCGATCCAGCGGCCAGCCCAGCACGCGGCCAAACCAGGCGTAGATATCGCCAAACGCGGACTGACCGGCTTCCAGACCGATAAAGTCCGGCACCACGCTGCCGTCAACCTGGCCGCAGATGCCTTTCACCGCGCGGTCGCCGACGGTGGCTTTATCCGCCGTCAGTATGTCGCAGGTGGAGGTGCCGATAACTTTCACCAGGGTGTTGGGCTGTGCGCCCGCACCCACGGCGCCCATATGGCAGTCAAAGGCGCCGCCGGAGATCGCCACGTTCTGCGGCAGGCCGAGGCGCGTCGCCCACTCTTCGCAGAGGGTGCCGACCGGAATATCAGCGGTGAAGGTGTCGGTAAACAGCGGGTACGTCAGGCTCTTGTTGATGATCGGATCGAGCTCGTCGAAGAACGTAGCCGGAGGCAGACCGCCCCAGCTTTCGTGCCACAGGGATTTATGCCCGGCGCTGCAGCGGCCGCGGCGGATATCCTGCGGACGAGTGGTGCCGGAGAGCAGGGCAGGCACCCAGTCGCACAGCTCAACCCATGACGCCGCAGCCTGCGCAACGGCTGCGTCGGCACGGGTGACGTGAAGGATCTTGGCCCAGAACCATTCGCTGGAATAAATCCCGCCGATGTAGCGCGAGTAGTCTGTCTTGCCCGGCTGATGGCACAGGCGCGTAATGGCTTCAGCCTCTTCTACGGCGGTGTGGTCTTTCCACAGCACGAACATGGCGTTCGGGTTGTCGGCAAACTCCGGGCGCAGCGCCAGCACGCGGCCTTCGGCATCCACAGGGGCCGGCGTGGAGCCGGTGCTGTCGACGCCGATTCCGACAATCTCAGCCCGCTGGGCGTCGGTCAGTTCCGCCAGAACGGTTTTGATCGCCGCTTCCATCGACTCGATATAGTCACGCGGGTGGTGACGGAACTGGTTGTTAGGCGCATCGCAGTAGCGCCCCTCTTGCCAGCGCGGGTACCACTCAACGCTGGTTGCTATCTCCTGGCCGGACGTACAGTCCACTGCCAGCGCGCGAACCGAATCGCTGCCAAAATCGAGGCCAATCGCAATTGCCATGGTGTTGCTCCATCGAAAAAACAGGTATGGAAGAACATTAGAGACTGGGGAAAAAAGTCGTCAGGCAGGATCCGCTAATCTTATGGACTAAATTGCTGTTACAACGGAAAGTGTGACGCCGTGCAAATATTCAATGTGGACATTTCTGCCGCACTTATAGACACTTTTGTTACTGGTTATCTGCCTGCTCTGGCGGAGAAATCAGGGGAAAAGGCTGAAACATGGCGGACGTAAAAGCGGCGTGATGCTTTTTGGATCTTTTCGCGGGCCATTTTAAAGCTGCTTTTAGTGATATGGACAATTGGTTTCCTTCAGGACCCTTGGGAGAACTGAATCTATGGCCGAAACGCAAAACGATCCCCTGCTGCCGGGATACTCGTTTAACGCGCACCTTGTGGCGGGACTGACCCCTATCGAGGCTGAGGGATACCTCGACTTTTACGTCGACCGACCGCTCGGCATGAAAGGGTATATCCTCAATCTGACCGTGCGAGGAGAAGGGATCATCAAGAACGGTGACCAGCAGTTTGTCTGCCGCCCCGGCGATATCCTGCTGTTCCCGCCGGGGGAGATCCACCACTATGGCCGTCATCCCGATGCCAAAGAGTGGTATCACCAGTGGGTCTATTTCCGTCCGCGCGCCTACTGGCAGGAGTGGCTTTCGTGGCCAGCTATTTTTGCGCACACCGGTTTTTATCGCCCGGATGAGGTTCATCTGGCGCAGTTTCGCGAGCTTTTTGCGCAGATTATCGAGGCGGGACAGGCCGGTGGTCGTTACGCTGAACTGCTGGCGATTAACCTGCTCGAACAGCTGCTGCTTCGCCGCATGGAGGCGATTAACGAGTCGCTTAACCCCCCGCTGGACAACCGCGTGCGCGACGCCTGCCAGTACATCAGCGATCACCTGGCCGATAGCCAGTTTGATATCGCCAGCGTTGCTCAGCACGTCTGCCTGTCGCCGTCGCGGCTGTCGCACCTGTTCCGCCAGCAGCTTGGCGTCAGCGTACTAAGCTGGCGCGAGGATCAGCGCATCAGCCAGGCGAAGCTGCTGCTCAGCACCACCCGGATGCCGATTGCCACCGTGGGGCGTAACGTGGGCTTTGAGGATCAGCTCTATTTCTCCCGGGTATTTAAAAAATGCACCGGTGCCAGCCCGAGCGAATTCCGCGCGGGATGTGAATAAACGGTAAAAAAAGATAAACAAACAGGTGAATGCAGAAAGCAACCTGTAAACTATTCAGACAATTGTTGCCTTGACGCGGTGCGGGGCGCTAAGCAGAATCGCTGATTCGTTTTCTGACCGGAATAGTTATGCAGGCATTGCTGGAACACTTTATTACCCAGTCCGTTATGTACTCGCTCATCGCCGTGGCGCTGGTGGCGTTTCTGGAATCGCTGGCGCTGGTTGGGCTGATCCTGCCCGGCACCGTGATGATGGCAGGGCTTGGGGCGCTGATTGGCAGCGGCGAGGTTAATTTCTGGCAGGCGTGGCTGGCCGGGATAATCGGCTGCCTGCTCGGTGACTGGATCTCCTTCTGGCTGGGCTGGCGCTTTAAGAAGCCGCTGCACCGCTGGTCGTTCATGAAAAAGAACAAAGCCCTGCTGGATAAAACCGAGCATGCGCTGCATCAGCACAGCATGTTTACCATCCTCGTCGGCCGCTTTGTCGGGCCAACGCGTCCGCTGGTGCCGATGGTGGCGGGGATGCTGGATCTGCCCGTCGCAAAATTCGTGGTGCCGAACATTATCGGCTGCGTCTTCTGGCCGCCGTTCTACTTCCTGCCGGGGATCCTCGCGGGCGCTGCCATCGATATTCCTGACGGCATGCAAAGCGGTGAGTTTAAGTGGCTGCTGCTGGGCACGGCTGTGCTGCTGTGGCTGGCGGCATGGCTCTGCTGGCGGCTGTGGCGCAGCGCGAAAGCCAGCGTCGATCGTCTGACGCGCTATCTCCCGCGCACTCGTCTTTTGTGGCTGGCCCCGCTGACGCTGGGTGTGGCCGTGGTAGCCCTGGTCGCGCTGATTCGCCACCCGCTGATGCCGGTGTACGGTGAGATTTTATTGAAAGTGGTGAGCCGTTAAGGACTTTTTCCCTCTCCCTGTGGGAGAGGGCATCAGACGGCACGAATGCCCAACAGTGAAGACGCCCCCGCTTTACCGCTCAGCAGTTCTTCTGTTTTTCCATCCCACAAAATACGCCCTTCGGCAATCACTACCGATCGCGGGGCGATGCGGGCAGCATCCTCAATACTGTGTGAAACCATCAGCATCGTCAGCTGCTGGCGCTGACAAACGTCCTGCACCAGGGCGAGCATCTCCTGGCGCAGCGCGGGATCGAGCGCCGAGAACGGCTCATCCAGCAGCAGGATCGGCTGCTCGCGGACCAGACATCGCGCCAGCGCCACGCGCTGACGCTGGCCGCCGGAAAGCTCGCCCGGGAGCCTGTCGATGAACTCGTTGATCCCCATCTGGGCGGCAATGATCTCCAGCTTCTGACGCTGGGCATCGTTCAGCCTGAGTCCCGGATGCATTCCCAGCGCGATGTTTTGCCGCACCGTCAGGTGGGTAAACAGGTTGTTTTCCTGAAACAGCATTGAGACCGGACGTTTTGCGGGCGGCGTGTGGGTATGATCTTGATTGTTAATGGCGATCGCACCGCTTGCCGGCTGCAGAAAACCCGCAATCAGATTAAGCAGCGTGCTTTTTCCCGCGCCGCTTGGGCCAAGTACGGCGATCATCTCCCCCTGGCGCACGGAGAGCGTGAAGCGCATCGGCAGATGCTGATAAAGCCAGGTTACATCAGTCAGTTTTAACATCACGCCCCGGAAGTTTCTCGATAACGGTAAATAAGGCAAAGCACAGCAGCAGCAGTAACAGCGCGGTGACCGCGCCGTCCTGGCTGCGGTAAGAGCCGATTTGCTGATAGAGCCAGTATGGCAGCGTGCGGAAATCGTCATTGCCGAACAGCGCCACGACGCCAAAGTCTCCAATAGAGAGCACGCAGGCAAACGCCAGCGCCTGCGCCAGCGGACGTTTCAGTGCGCGCAGTTCGACCACCTTCAGCCGCTGCCAGCCCTGCATGCCCAGCGACTGGCACAGCAAACCGTAGCGGCTGTTGACGTCGCGCATCGGGTTTTCCAGCACCTTAAGCGCGTAGGGGATGGCCATTAAGGCGTTGGTAAAAATCACAATGCCATCGGCGCTTTCCGGCAGGCCGATGGTGCTGTTAAACAGTAAAAAGAAGCCCGTCGCCAGCACGATGCCCGGCATCGCCAGAATCAGCATGCCCGTCAGCTCCAGCACCTGCCCGGCCTTACGGGCCTGACGCGCGTAGAGTTCGCGGCTGCTCCACAGCAGCATCATGGTCAGCATGACGCACAGTAACCCTGCCGCCAGCGCGATACGCAGCGAGGTCCAGGTCGCCTGCCAGAGGACGGGCTGTTGCAGGACGGAGATGAGATTGAGGTTCAGTCCGTCAACGATAACGGCCATCAGCGGCGGCAGCAGAAGCAGAAGCGCCAGCGCGATCAGGATAAAATCGGTAACGCGGCTGTGCAGGCTGTCCTGCGGATCGCGCCAGCCGGTTATTTGATTACTGCCCGCGGGAATGGCTTTACTCAGCCGCTGGCTCAACAGGACCAGCACAAGGCAGCACGCCATCTGCACCATCGCCAGCAGCGCGGCGCGACCGGGATCGTAGTCGTAACTCAGCGCCTGGTAAATCGCCAGCTCAATAGTGGTGGCCTGCGGCCCGCCGCCGAGCGACAGCACGGTGGCAAAGCTGGCAAAGCAGAGCATAAAGATTAACGCCGCGACGGGCGGGATCTGGCGGCGCAGCCACGGCCATTCGACAAAGCGGAAGAATGACCAGCCGCGCATGCCGAGCTGAGCCGCAATCTGGCGCTGTTCACCGGGAATATTTTCCAGCGCCTGCAAAAAGAGGCGCGTCGCCATCGGCATATTGAAAAACACGTGCGCCAGCAGAATGCCCTGCAGTCCGTAAGGCGAGAATGACCATTCCAGACCAAGCTGGCCGAACAGCGAAGCCAGCCAGCCCTGGCGACCGTAAACGCTGAGGATCCCAAATACCGCCACCAGCACGGGCAGGATCAGCGTCATGGCACAAAGGCGAAGCAGCGCCTCTCTGCCTGGGAAACGCCGACGATACAGCGCGCGCGCCAGGAAAATAGCCGGGATCGCCGACAGCAGGGCAGAGAGAGACGCCTGCCAGAAGGAGAACCGGATAACGTGCCAGAGGTAGCTGTCGTGCCAGAGGGCGAGCAGGTCGCTCTCTGGCGCGTTGAACCACAGTGCAAGAAAAGCCCCCAGGCTGACCACCACCATCACTGTGGCGGCGAGCAGCCCGGGAAGTAACCAGCCGGGAATCAACGGCTGACGGCGCGTTGCCATTCACTTACCCATGCTGCACGCTGCGCGGCGACCTGCTGCGGCGTAAACTCCAGCGAGGTGTTTGGTTTGGTCAACTGCTCGAAACCTGCGGGCAGGGTAACGTTCGTGACCGGATACATCCAGTTGCCTGCGGGAATCGCATTCTGGAACGCCGGTGAAACCATAAACTTCAGGAACTTCTCGGCCAGCTCCGGCTGTTTGCTGGCAGCGGTACGCGCGGCCACTTCCACCTGCAGATAGTGCCCTTCAGCAAAATCAGCGGCAGCATAGTTATCTTTCTTCTCGGCGATAATGTGGTAGGCCGGAGAGGTGGTGTAGCTCAGCACCAGGTCGCTTTCGCCTTTCAGGAACAGGCCATAGGCTTCGCTCCAGCCTTTGGTGACGGTGACGGTTTTAGCGGCCAGTTTCTGCCACGCCTCCGGCGCTTTATCCCCATAAACCTTTTGCATCCACAGCAGCAGGCCCAGTCCTGGCGTGCTGGTGCGCGGATCTTCATAAATCACGCGCCATTTCTGGTCACTTTCGACCAGCTCTTTCAGGCTCTTCGGCGGGTTTTTCAGCTTATTTTTGTCGTAAACAAAAGCAAAGTAGCCATAGTCGAACGGCACAAAGGTGTCGTTTTTCCAGCCGCCCGGCACGTTAACGGCCTCTGCCGCTACGCCGCTTTTGGCAAACAGTTTGGTTTGCGAGGCGGCTTCCAGCAGGTTGTTATCCAGACCGAGCACCACGTCGGCCTTGCTGTTTTTCCCTTCCATACGCAGACGGTTGAGCAGCGACACGCCATCTTCCAGCGCCACGAACTTCAGCTCGCAGTTACAGTCCGCTTCAAAGGCTTTTTTAACCACCGGGCCAGGGCCCCAGTCGGCAGAGAAGGAGTCATAGGTGTAGACCGTCAGGACGGGCTTCGCAAAAGCAGGCAGCGCAAACAGCGCCAGCAGGGGGAGAACTTTTTTTAACACTTTGCACCTCAAAGTTGAGTGGCAAAGGATTTTGAGAGACAGCCTCAAATCCCTTCGCCGGCGTTATCCGGATCAGGTTCGACGGGTATTATCTCAGCGCACATCTGTGATGCAGCACCCCGTTGAGAACGGCGCTATTGTAATGATTTGGTGAATATTACGAAAGCGTTATGGCTCCGGCGGCGCAAACCAGGCGGATTTAAAATCAAACCAGCCCAGGGTGTTCATCCGCAGGCCGCGCATGCTGCGCTGGCCCTGGATCATCAGCCAGTGGTGGATCAAGGGTACGATCGCCTGCTCGGCCAGCAGCTGCTGGCACCACGCTGCAAGATTCATTTCGCCCGCGCGCCACAGGGCGGCGTCCTGCTGCCAGTCACGGTCGATGCAGTGCTGGATCAGCGGGACTTCATACAAATGCGAGAAAAGGGAAAAATCGAGCGGCAGGGTAAAGTTGGCGCTGTTGAGCCAGATATCACTGGCGATCTCCCCCTGATGCCATTCGTCATAGTCCACTTCCCTGACCTCTAACCTGACCCCCTCGGCTGCCAGCAGCCGGGTCATGATTCTGGCGATAAAACGATGCTCCACGTGCTCGCGGTAGTAGGTCAGGGTGATGGACTCCAGCCCTGCGGGTTTGTCGCAGTGCACCGGGCGGGCGTGGTGCCAGCGCGGAAGCAGGCCGTACGCCGGGAACCAGTATGTCTGGTACTGCTCTTCCGCATGGTAAATCAGATTGGAAGGGGACAAAACGTGGCTGATCCACTTGCGGACGGCCTGGTTTGCCCCACGGTGGGTGCGGCGGTCAAACAGGAGATAGTAACACCCTTCCTCGAGGCGACTCTCCACGGCTTTTTCTCCCGTGGTGGGGCCTTCCAGCGTCAGCCCGCAGCTCAGGTCTTCATTGAGATCCGGCAATACCCAGACGTTCACTTCGTCGATCAGCGCCCGATAGCCAAAGTAGTCGTCGAACGCGCGGATTTTCAGCTGGTTGCTGTTATTGCGGGACACGGAGTAAGGCCCGGTGCCAATCGGCAGGCTGGCAAAGTTGTTCATTGATTCCCACTCGCCGGGCAAAATCATCGACGGCACATAGCCCAGCAGCCAGGGAAGCCACTTATCCTGCTGCGACAGCTCAATATCCAGCGTCCAGGCCGTGGGGGAGTGGACGCGGGAAATATGCGAGTAGAGTGGGAGCCTGCGGGCACGTTCCAGGGAGGCGATGACGTCGTACATTTCCAGCTCGCGGCCGTGGTGAAAGTGGATACCGGGGCGTAAAAAAAAGCGCCAGTGAAGCGGGGAAACCTGCTGCCAGTGGTGCGCGATATCCGCCTCCAGTTCCCCGTTTTCCTCATTTATCCGCGTCAGGCCGCTGAAGATTTGCCGGGCCATGTGGGTTTCAGAGCGGCGTAAGGCCGTGCCGGGCAACAGATTTTTCATCGGACGGTAGTAGAGCACCCGCAGAATGTGTCGGCCCTGACGAAAGCTGCGCCCGAGATGGGAAACCAGCATCTGGCGCACGGCGGCTTTGTCGCCCACCAACTGGACCAGCTGATCGATGCGATCCTGCTCGAGCAGATCTTCCGCGCGCTGCTGCTGCAGCGCCAGCCCGGTATAGAGGAAAGTCAGCCGCGAACGTTTGCCGCGTCCCGCCTCCGCTTCCCAGTTTAACCAGCCCTGCTGCTGCATGGTGTTGAGCAGCGTGCGCATATGGCGGCGGGAGCAGCTAAGCAGGTCAGCCAGCTCGTTGAGCGTGGTCTCCTGCGATTGCCCCTCGCAGCACTGCCAGAGGCGGATAAACTGTTGTTGCAGACGACCGGAAGGCATAAAAGGGGAACTCCTGACAAAAAACCAGCAATTTATTTTTCCCTATATTAGGCCAATAATTCTCCCCGATGAAGCGAGGAGGTAAATTATGAAGAGGTCTACCGCACGTCAGTTCTATCAGCAGTACTTTTCAGCGACAAAAGGAGCGTCCTGGCTGGCCCGCCGGTGTGCAGAGCAACGGCTGAAAACGTTAGAAGAATTGATGCAGTGGGACGTTACAGCCCCGACCTCTTCCCGCTAACTCGCCTCGATCATGTGTGACTGAGTATTGGTGCTTATCACCCGCCAGCAAAATGTTTTTGCTGGCTTTTTTCGTTTACTATTCACCCAATTTCGATTCGCTTTCACAAGGACTTGCGCATGCTGTGGTTGATGACGATGGGGCGACGCCTGAACGGCGTATATGCCGCTTTTATGCTGGTGGCCTTTATGATGGGCGTGGCGGGGGCGCTGCAGGCCCCGACGCTGAGCCTGTTTCTCAGCCGCGAGGTGGGGGCGCAGCCGTTTTGGGTCGGCCTGTTTTACACCGTTAACGCCATTGCCGGGATCCTGGTCAGCCTCGCGCTGGCGAAACGATCGGACAGCCAGGGCGATCGCCGCAGGCTGATCCTCTTTTGCTGCGCCATGGCCGTGGGCAACGCGCTGCTCTTTGCCTTCAACCGTCATTATCTGACGCTCATTACCTGCGGCGTGCTGCTGGCGTCGCTGGCGAATACCGCCATGCCGCAGCTGTTCGCGCTGGCCCGTGAATATGCGGATAACTCGGCGCGGGAAGTGGTGATGTTCAGCTCGGTGATGCGCGCCCAGCTTTCGCTGGCGTGGGTCATTGGTCCGCCGCTGGCCTTCATGCTGGCGTTGAACTACGGCTTTACCACCATGTTTTCCATCGCCGCCGGGATTTTTGTCATCAGCCTGGCGCTGATTGCCTTCGCGCTGCCGTCCGTGGCGCGCGTCGAACAGACGACGGATAAACCTGTCACCGAAGTGAGCGGCTGGCAGGACAAAAACGTCCGCATGCTGTTTATTGCCTCCACGCTGATGTGGACCTGCAACACCATGTACATCATCGATATGCCGCTGTGGATCAGCAGCGATCTGGGCCTGCCGGACAAGCTTGCGGGGATCTTAATGGGAACTGCCGCCGGGCTGGAAATCCCGGCAATGATTCTGGCGGGTTACTACGTTAAGCGCTTTGGAAAGCGCAGGATGATGATCGTCGCCGTGGCGGCCGGGGTGCTGTTCTACGCGGGGCTGATCCTTTTCCATTCGCGGGAAGCGTTGCTGGCGCTGCAGCTGTTTAACGCCGTGTTTATTGGGATTGTTGCCGGGATCGGCATGCTCTGGTTTCAGGATCTCATGCCCGGCCGTGCCGGCTCGGCGACCACGCTTTTTACCAACAGCATTTCAACCGGGGTGATTCTGGCGGGCGTGATTCAGGGGGCGCTGGCGCAAAGCTACGGCCATGCGTCAGTCTACTGGATGATTGCGGCGCTATCCGTCGTGACGCTCCTGCTGACCTGCCGCGTAAAAGACGTGTGATCGGATGAACGAAACGGAGCCCGGGAACGCCGGGCTCTGTGAACCGTTTTATTCTGAATACTGATATTTACGCTGCGCGCGTAGCGTCAGGTACATATGAACGAGGCCCATGAAGCCGTGTGCCCAGAAATATGTCTCAATAAAGACCGTCAGGAATTTATGCAAATCCAGGACGGATTCCGTGACGGACGAAACCGGCCCGAGCGTGGCGCTCAGCACGAACCAGGCCGCGCCGCAGAGTGCAACGCCCAGCAGCGCCAGCACGCCCAGACCTTGCACCGTTGCCGCCATACCGCCAGCATGCGCGTCAGGAAGCTGACGCTGCGCGAGGGTGCGAATATCGTCAACAATTCCGCGAAAATCCAGCGCCAGCCAGGCGAAGTAATACTTAAATCCGCGCTGGGTTAACATCCATGCCATCATGGCAATGCCACAAAAAATTAAACCAAATCCGGAGATAACATGGATCCAGGTGACAATTCCGTTCAGCCCGGATTCGTGGAGGGCTTCACTTTCGGTGAAATTAGAATTGATAATCTGGGCCAGGACCAGTACGGCCACAAGAATGTGCAGTATGCGAAGAAAAGGCGTTTCTTTATGGGGAAGCGTATCGCGTAATGTTGGTTTCATCGCATTTCACCTCAATAATGAGAGAGCTGATGCGATGCAGTGTGACGCAGATTAATTAACGAAACCTTAACGATCGGTTGCGTCACACTGTATTTATGCGTTTCGATTAGCGGGCAGGATCAATATGCGTCATCACGTTCAGCACATTGAATTTTTGCATCACGTTATTTCTGGCATTAACGGCAATCTGATGTCCTTCTTTTACGCTTAATTCGCCGTTTACTTCCAGATGAACATCGACAAGGGCTAAATCACCCATCTTGCGGGTTTTTAAATCATGGAGTCCGGTGACGCCCTCGGTTGCGAGAAGACACGTTTTGATGTCGTGCTCCAGTTCGGGCTCCAGCGAGCGGTCCATCAGGTCGTGCAGGGCATCGGCAGAGAATTTGTAACCCATATGGGCGATGAAAATCCCGACAATCAGGGCCGCAATGAGGTCCATCGCGTGAAAACCCACTAAATTCCCAGCAATGCCGATGGCGACAACCACTGACGACGCTGCGTCAGAACGGGCGTGCCAGGCATTGGCTATCAGCAGCGAGGACTGAATACGTTTTCCCGTGGCAAACATGTATCTGAACAGGCTTTCCTTTACCACCAGCGCCAGAATCGCCACCCACAACGCGGCCCCTTTCACCAGCTGATGCGTCTCGGGGTGAAGCAGTTTATTCCCTGCGGACCAGAGCATCCCGACCCCCACAAGCAGCAGAATAGCGCCAATAATGAGCTTTGCACCGTTTTCGAAACGCAGATGACCGTAATGATGATCGATATCAGAGGCTTTCTGACTCTTTTTATTCGCAACCAGAACGACAAAGTCGGAGGATAAATCGGAAAGAGAATGAATCCCATCAGCAATTAAACCCTGTGAGCCGGAAAATATTCCTGCAAGTATCTGAAAGGCAGTGAGTAAACTATTTATTATTACGCTTACTAATGTGCATTTATGTATTTCCCGAGAACGGATATGAGACTCATTGCCATTTTTCTTTTCCATGATTGTTTCCGCTGCCAGCTGATTGAGCGGTTATTCTGCGCAGGAAACATTAAATTGACATTAAATATAACGTCATTAGTGGCTGGGTTTGGGAAGTATTTACAGAAGGAGACGGGTATCAAGATAAAACGCGGCCTGCAGAATGGACTGCAGGCCGGAGGATTATTTCATAAATGCAGGTTGTTTGTTTTCGTAAGCGGCAATCGCCGCGTCGTGCTGGAGAGTTAAACCAATGCTGTCCAGACCGTTCAGCATGCAGTGACGGCGGAAGGCATCAATGCTGAAGCTGTAGGTCTTATCCCCGGCTTTCACCACTTCGGCTTCCAGATCCACTTCAAACGAAATGCCCGGATTCGCCTTAACCATCGCGAACAACTCATCGACCTGTTCATCGCTCAGCGTGACGGGCAGCAGCTGGTTGTTGAAGCTATTGCCGTAGAAGATATCCGCGAAGCTAGGGGCAATGACCACTTTAAAACCGTAGTCGGTGAGCGCCCACGGTGCGTGTTCACGGGATGAGCCGCAGCCAAAGTTTTCGCGTGCCAGCAAAATGGAGGCGCCTTTATATTCCGGGAAGTTCAGAACGAATTCCGGATTAGGCACTTCGCCCTTATCGTCCAGGAAACGCCAGTCGTTAAACAGATGTGCGCCGAAACCGGTACGCGTCACTTTCTGCAGAAACTGTTTTGGAATAATAGCGTCAGTATCGACGTTAGCGGCGTCCAGCGGGACAACACGGCCCGTATGTTGGGTAAATTTCTCTGCCATGATTGTCTCCTTATTTCAGGCTGCGAATATCGGCGAAATGGCCGGTGACTGCCGCAGCGGCGGCCATTGCCGGGCTGACCAGATGGGTGCGCCCACCGCGGCCCTGACGGCCTTCAAAGTTTCGGTTGCTGGTGGAGGCGCAGCGCTCGCCCGGATTCAGGCGATCGTTGTTCATGGCCAGACACATGGAGCAGCCGGGCAGGCGCCACTCGAAGCCCGCTTCGATAAAGATCTTATCCAGACCTTCGGCTTCCGCCTGGGCTTTCACCGGACCGGAGCCAGGTACCACCAGCGCCTGCACGCCCGGTGCCACTTTGCGGCCTTTGGCAATCTCGGCGGCGGCACGCAAATCCTCGATACGGGAGTTGGTGCAGGAACCGATAAAGACTTTATCAATGGCGACATCGGTCAACGGCACGCCAGGCTTCAGCCCCATATAGGCCAGCGCTTTTTCGGCACTGGCGCGCTCGACCGGATCGGTAAAGGATGCCGGGTCAGGGATATTGTCGTTAACGGAAATCACCTGGCCCGGATTGGTGCCCCAGGTCACCTGAGGCGCAATCTCTTCTGCCTGCAGCGTGACGACGGTGTCAAACGTTGCCCCATCGTCGGTTTTCAGGGTTTTCCAGTACGCTACCGCGTCGTCAAAATCCTGATCTTTCGGCGCGTGCAGACGACCCTTCACGTAGTTGAAGGTGGTTTCGTCCGGCGCGACCAGACCGGCTTTTGCGCCCATCTCAATCGCCATATTGCACAGGGTCATGCGCCCCTCCATGCTCAGCGCCTGGATGGCTTCCCCGCAGAACTCGACAACATGACCGGTGCCGCCCGCGCTGCCGGTTTTACCGATGATGGCCAGCACGATGTCTTTTGCGGTAATACCCGGTGCGGCTTTACCCTTCACTTCAATCTTCATGGTTTTGGCGCGGCCCTGTTTCAGGGTCTGCGTTGCCAGAACATGTTCCACCTCGGACGTGCCAATTCCGAATGCCAGAGCGCCAAACGCGCCGTGGGTCGCGGTATGGGAGTCTCCGCAGACGATGGTCATGCCCGGCAGGGTGATCCCTTGCTCAGGTCCCATCACGTGGACGATCCCCTGGTACGGATGGTTCAGGTCGTACAGCTCAACGCCAAATTCCTTGCAGTTCTTAATCAGCTCCTGCATCTGGATACGGGCCATCTCACCCGAGGCATTAATGTCTTTTGTCTGGGTGGATACGTTGTGATCCATCGTCGCGAAGGTTTTACCCGGCTGACGTACCGGACGCTTGTGCGCCCGCAGGCCGTCAAAGGCCTGAGGAGAGGTCACTTCGTGCACCAGATGACGGTCAATGTACAGCAGCGGGGTTTCGTTTGGCGCCTCGTAAACAACGTGCGCATCAAACAACTTTTCATATAACGTCTTAGCCATGATTACACCCCTTCAGCGACATAGCGGGCAATGATGTCGCCCATTTCATCGGTACTGACTGCCGCCGTGCCGCGTGCTAAATCGCCGGTACGGACGCCTTCTTCTAACGCCCGGTTAATGGCGTTTTCAATTGCGGTTGCTGCATCGCCTGCATCCAGGCTGTAGCGCAGCAGCAGGGCCAGGGAGAGGATCTGCGCAATAGGGTTGGCAATGTTTTTGCCTGCAATATCCGGCGCGGAGCCGCCCGCAGGCTCGTACAGGCCAAAGCCTTCTTCATTCAGGCTTGCGGAGGGCAGCATGCCCATCGAGCCGGTGATCATTGCGCACTCGTCAGAGAGAATATCGCCGAACAGGTTGGAGCACAGCAGCACGTCAAACTGGGACGGATCTTTAATCAGCTGCATGGTCGCATTGTCGATGTACATGTGCGACAGCGCGACGTCCGGGTACTGCTTAGCGACTTCACTGACGATCTCGCGCCACAAAATGGAGGACTGCAGCACGTTCGCTTTATCAATGGAGGTTACTTTATGGCGGCGTTTGCGCGCCGACTCGAACGCGATATGGGCGATACGTTCGATTTCGAAACGGTGATACACCTCGGTGTCGAACGCTTTCTCGTGTTGTCCGCTGCCTTCGCGGCCTTTTGGCTGACCGAAGTAGATCCCGCCGGTCAGTTCACGCACGCACAGAATGTCGAAACCGTTGGCGGCGATATCCGCGCGCAGCGGGCAGAACTCTTCCAGACCCTGATACAGCTTCGCCGGACGCAGGTTGCTGAACAGCTTGAAATGTTTACGCAGCGGCAGCAGCGCGCCGCGCTCTGGCTGCTCTGCCGGCGGCAGGTGTTCCCATTTCGGGCCACCGACGGAACCAAACAGCACGGCATCGGCATTTTCGCAGCCTTCCACGGTCGCTTTTGGCAGCGGCGTGCCGTGGTTATCAATCGCAATACCGCCCACGTCATAGTGGCTGGTGGTGATTTTCATCGCAAAACGCGCGCGAACGGCTTCCAGTACTTTCAGCGCCTGTGCCATCACTTCCGGACCAATACCGTCGCCCGGCAACACAGCAATATGGTAATTCTTCGACATTACACGGTTTCCTTGTTGTTCTCTTTATTCTGAGCTTTGCGTTGCAACTCTTTTTCGACTTCGGCGGCGCGCCAGATGTTGTTCAGAACATGCACCATCGCTTTCGCGGAGGATTCAACGATATCGGTCGCCAGGCCCACGCCGTGGAAGCGGCGGCCATTGTGGGTAACAACAATGTCGACCTGACCCAGTGCATCTTTGCCGTGGCCCTTGGCCGTCAGGTCATATTTCACCAGCTCAACGTCGTACTCGGTGACGCGATTAATCGCCTGGTAGATGGCATCGACAGGGCCGTTACCGTTAGCGGCCTCTGCTTTAATTTCATCCCCGCAGGCCAGTTTGACCGAGGCGGTTGCGATGTCGCTGGAGCCGGACTGCACGTTGAAGTAATCCAGACGGAAGTGCTCCGGCTCTTCCTGCTGCTTGTTAATAAAGGCCAGCGCTTCCAGGTCATAGTCGAACACCTGACCTTTTTTGTCGGCCAGCTTCAGGAACGCGTCGTACAGCTGATCCATGTTGTAATCGCTGTCCTTATAACCCATCTCTTCCATACGGTGTTTAACCGCGGCGCGACCGGAACGGGAGGTCAGGTTCAACTGCACCTGGTTCAGACCGATGGATTCCGGAGTCATGATTTCGTAGTTTTCACGATTCTTCAGCACGCCATCCTGGTGAATACCGGAGGAGTGCGCGAAGGCACCGGTGCCGACAATCGCTTTGTTAGCCGGAATTGGCATGTTGCAAATCTGGCTGACGGTCTGGCTGGTGCGCCAGATTTCGTTGTGATTGATGCGGGTGTGCACGTCCATAATGTCTTTGCGCACTTTGATCGCCATGATCACCTCTTCCAGCGAACAGTTGCCCGCGCGTTCGCCGATGCCGTTCATCGCGCCTTCTACCTGACGCGCGCCGGCGTGTACCGCGGCGATGGCATTGCCCACGGCCAGACCCAAATCATCGTGGGTGTGGACGGAGATAATTGCTTTATCAATATTCGGCACGCGGTCATACAGGCCGGTGATGATGCTGGAAAACTCAAACGGCATGGTGTAGCCGACGGTGTCCGGGATGTTGATGGTTTTCGCACCCGCGTTGATGGCGGCTTCCACAACGCGTGCCAGGTCTTCGATTGGCGTACGGCCCGCATCTTCACAGGAGAATTCAACGTCATCGGTATAGTTGCGTGCGCGCTTAACCATGTAAACCGCACGCTCAATCACCTCATCCAGCGTGCTGCGCAGCTTGGTTGCGATGTGCATAGGCGAGGTGGCAATAAAGGTGTGGATACGGAACGCTTCGGCGACCTTCAGCGACTCGGCGGCGACGTCGATGTCTTTCTCTACGCAGCGCGCCAGGGCACAAACGCGGCTGTTTTTAATGGTGCGCGCGATGGTCTGTACGGATTCGAAATCACCCGGGGAAGAGACAGGGAAACCGACCTCCATCACGTCGACACCCATACGTTCGAGAGCCAGCGCGATCTGCAGTTTCTCTTTTACACTCAGGCTTGCCTGTAATGCCTGTTCACCGTCACGTAAAGTAGTATCGAAAATAATGACTTGCTGGCTCATGGGTTAGGTCCTTGTCAGTCTTAGGGCGCCTTGCTACGAGCATAAAAAAACCCGCGCAGTGGCGCGGGTTTTTAGTCTTACTGGTGACGATTCAACGCTGAATTTCGCCCGCCAGTCTACCGCGCACAGTGGATGCGTTTAGTAGTAGTAGACCGGTGAAACGAATGGTGCGTGTCATGAATCGTGCTCCGTTAAATTCAATATGCTTTTAGTGGTACTGGATACGGCTGTTCATGTCAACCCCTGAAGATGAAAACGGGCCCGACAGACGGAATCAACAGGATATTCACTTTAGCTAATTGTGCTGGTTTTAGCTTTCCCTGCCCGACTAATTGTCTAATTTTGGACTTAAGAAAAGAGTTGCAGAAACAAATGAATATAATTGTTTAAAAATGAGTGAAATGTCATGAAGAGGATGCTTTATGCTTAAAGAGTTTGGATATCATTAAGTTATAAATGCAGTGAATCTATTTATGAGTGCTAAAAAACGAACAGAGATAACAGGTTGTTAACTAACTGTAGGGAGATAGCAATAACAGTTTAATAATGCTTAAGTCATCATTAACCTGATGGCAATTGTATATTTGTTTGGTTTATGGTTTCATTCAGATCCTAAAGTCAAACATATCTTTTTTGCTCATTAATTTTCGTTAGTATAGAGTCTTTATATATTCCGAATTTTAAATAATTCTCTTTCGCTGATCGTATTTGCATGATAAATCATATTTTTCGAGATTATTACAGTACGTTGGCAAAGGAGTGTAGCGTGACAGTGGAGTCAGAAGTGCCAGAAAATAATATTAAACAGTCTCAAGCTACTGATGGGATTAAACCGCAGTTACGCACGGTGGATCTGAATCTTCTGACGGTGTTTGATGCGGTTATGCAGGAACAGAATATCACCCGCGCGGCTCAAGCGTTGGGGATGTCACAACCTGCGGTGAGTAATGCCGTCGCTAGACTTAAGCTCATGTTTAACGACGAATTATTTGTTCGCTACGGGAGGGGGATCCAGCCTACGGCACGCGCATTCCAGCTGTTCGGCTCCATCCGCCAGGCGTTGCAACTGGTCCAAAATGAGCTGCCGGGATCGGGCTTTGAACCTTTAAGCAGCGAGCGCGTATTTCATCTTTGTGTCTGCAGCCCATTAGATAATTATTTAACGTCAATTATCTATAATAAAGTTGAAGAGATCGCACCAAATATCCATCTTGTTTTTAAATCATCTCTGAATCAAAACACGGAACATCAGTTACGCTATCAGGAGATTGAATTCGTTCTGGGATATGAAGAGTTCCGTCGTCCGGAATTTTCCTGCGTGCCGCTGTTTAAAGATGAAATGGTTCTGGTCGCCAGTAAAAAACACCCGCGCCTGAATTCTCCGCTGCGAGAAAACGATGTTTATAACGAGCAGCACGCCGTTGTTGCGCTCGACAGATATGCTTCCTTTAGCCTGCCGTGGTATGACACTGCGGATAAACAGGCGAGCGTGGCTTATCAGGGCATGGCCATGGTCAGCGTATTAAACGTGGTTTCCCAGACACAGCTGGTGGCAATTGCGCCACGCTGGCTGGCAGAAGAGTTTTCTGACCCTTTAAATCTGCAAATTTTGCCTCTGCCGCTCAAGCTAAATAGCCGTACCTGTTATCTTTCCTGGCATGAAGCGGCGGGCCGGGATAAAGGACATCAGTGGATGGAAGAGTTGCTGGTTGGCATCTGCCGCCGGTAAACGCATCAGGATAAATCGCATTGGTTTATGTGATTTATCCTGAGTTTTTCTGGATACTTGATATTTTGTTCTGTGAATCTTTTTTTCTGACTGCTCTCTGGCGCGCAAAAATAGATGATTTCCTGCATTGTCGCGGTTTTCAGCGATGATTTATCACCCCATCCTCTATTCCCAGAGGAATTAACCATATCTTCTGATAACGGCTGCTTTTTCTGCTTTACGCAGCGTTTATCTCACCGGGTTTGCTAATTGCCTGCCTCATAACGAGCGGTTAAGGTAAAGAACACTCTGCAAAATATAAGATTGGTTTATCCCAATCGTAAGACGGTGCGGAAATGAATTCGGCAGTCCGTCTATAACAAAATGCCTGGAGGCAAAGCATGGAGATGTTGTCTGGCGCGGAAATGGTCGTTCGGTCGCTGATCGATCAGGGCGTAAAGCAAGTGTTCGGCTACCCTGGCGGTGCGGTCCTCGATATTTATGATGCGCTGCATACGGTTGGGGGCATTGACCATGTTCTGGTACGTCACGAGCAGGCGGCGGTACACATGGCTGACGGCCTGGCACGTGCGACGGGTGAAGTGGGCGTGGTATTAGTCACGTCCGGCCCCGGCGCGACAAACGCCATTACCGGCATTGCGACGGCCTATATGGACTCCATTCCGCTGGTGATCCTCTCCGGGCAGGTGGCAACCTCACTGATTGGCTACGATGCGTTTCAGGAGTGCGACATGGTCGGGATTTCGCGTCCCGTTGTGAAGCACAGCTTTCTGGTCAAGCAAACAGAAGACATTCCCGGCATACTGAAAAAAGCCTTCTGGCTGGCGGCGAGCGGACGCCCGGGACCGGTGGTGGTCGATCTGCCTAAAGATATTCTCAACCCGGCAAACAAGCTGCCTTATGTCTGGCCGGAATCGGTCAGCATGCGCTCTTATAACCCCACAACGCAGGGGCATAAAGGTCAGATCAAGCGAGCGTTGCAAACGCTTCTGGCCGCCAAAAAACCGGTGGTCTATGTCGGTGGCGGGGCGATCAACTCTGCCTGTGAAGCCCAGCTTCGTGAACTGATTGAAAAGCTTAACCTTCCCGTTGCGTCGTCGCTGATGGGGCTGGGGGCGTTCCCTGCCACCCATCGTCAGGCGCTGGGGATGCTGGGTATGCACGGTACCTATGAAGCCAACATGACAATGCATCATTCCGATGTGATCTTTGCCGTCGGCGTGCGCTTTGACGATCGCACCACTAACAACCTGGCGAAGTATTGTCCGAACGCCACCGTGCTGCACATTGATATCGATCCAACGTCAATTTCAAAAACGGTGTCGGCTGATGTGCCGATCGTCGGCGATGCCCGTCAGGTTCTGGAGCAAATGCTGGACCTGCTGACCCAGGAGAGTGTAACCCAGCCGCTGGATGAGATCCGCGACTGGTGGCAGCAGATTGAACAGTGGCGCGCGCGTCAGTGCCTGAAATATGACACGCAAAGTGAAAACATTAAGCCGCAGGCGGTCATTGAAGCGGTGTGGCGACTGACGAAAGGTGAGGCGTACGTGACCTCAGACGTGGGGCAGCATCAGATGTTTGCCGCCCTGTATTACCCGTTTGATAAACCGCGACACTGGATCAACTCCGGTGGTTTAGGAACCATGGGATTTGGTCTGCCTGCCGCGCTGGGCGTGAAGCTGGCGCTGCCGAATGAAACCGTCGTCTGCGTGACGGGGGACGGCAGTATTCAGATGAATATTCAGGAGCTGTCTACCGCGCTGCAATATGAACTGCCGGTACTGGTGCTGAACCTGAATAACGGGTATCTCGGTATGGTCAAGCAGTGGCAGGATATGATCTACTCTGGCCGCCACTCACAGTCCTATATGAAATCGCTGCCGGATTTTGTTCGTCTTGCTGAAGCTTATGGCCACGTAGGCATGCGGGTGACCGATCCGGCCGAGCTGGAAACGAAGCTCGCACAGGCGCTTGAGCACGTTAAAAACAACCGCCTCGTCTTTATGGATGTGATTGTTGATGGAACCGAGCACGTTTATCCGATGCATATTCGTGGTGGTGGTATGGATGAAATGTGGTTAAGCAAAACGGAGAGAACCTGATATGCGCCGGATATTATCTGTTTTACTGGAAAACGAGTCTGGCGCACTGTCGCGCGTCATTGGCCTTTTTGCGCAGCGCGGCTATAACATTGAAAGCCTGACCGTTGCCCCGACGGAAGACCCGACGCTGTCGCGCATGACGATCCAAACCGTCGGCGATGCCAAAGTACTTGAGCAAATTGAAAAACAGCTGCATAAGCTGGTCGACGTACTGCGCGTGAGCGAGCTAGGGCAGGGTGCCTACGTTGAACGTGAGGTCATGCTGGTGAAAATCCAGGCCAGCGGCTACGGGCGTGATGAAGTCAAACGCAATGCGGATATTTTCCGCGGCCAGATTATCGACGTCACGCCTTCTCTTTATACGGTTCAGCTGGTCGGTACAAGCGACAAGCTGGATGCTTTCCTGGCGTCCGTGCGGGATGTCGCAAAAATTGTCGAGGTCGCGAGATCGGGGGTTGTGGGTCTGTCACGCGGCGAGAAAATCATGCGTTAGTTGTCAAAAAGGTTCGCCTCTTTCTGCCCGGTCACCAAAGCCGGGCTTTTTTTTGCGTAATCAGCCGACAACGCAGATAAAAGCGGTTGCCGCGAAGGCTTTTCTGCGTTTAGATGTTAAAAGATTTAACCATAACCTTGACAGGGCCATGGACTCTTTTCTTTTTTTAAGGGGCAATTGTGAAACTGGATGAAATCGCCCGGCTAGCCGGCGTGTCACGAACAACGGCCAGCTATGTGATTAACGGTAAAGCAAAGCAGTACCGTGTCAGCGACAAGACCGTTGAAAAAGTTATGGCGGTGGTTCGTGAGCATAACTACCATCCGAATGCTGTCGCAGCCGGTCTGCGTGCCGGGCGTACCCGCTCTATTGGTCTGGTGATCCCTGACCTGGAAAACACCAGCTATACCCGTATCGCCAACTATCTTGAACGTCAGGCGCGCCAGCGCGGCTATCAATTGCTGATTGCCTGCTCGGAAGACCAGCCCGACAACGAGATGCGCTGCATTGAGCATCTGCTCCAGCGCCAGGTGGATGCAATCATCGTGTCGACCTCCTTGCCGCCAGAGCATCCGTTCTACCAGCGCTGGGCGAACGACCCGTTCCCAATCGTTGCGCTGGATCGCGCGCTCGATCGCGAGCATTTCACCAGCGTCGTGGGTGCGGATCAGGATGATGCAGAAATGCTGGCCGCAGAGCTGAGAACGTTCCCCGCAGAGACAGTGCTGTATCTTGGCGCGTTACCCGAGCTTTCCGTGAGCTTCCTGCGCGAGCAGGGATTCAGAACCGCCTGGAAAGACGATCCGCGCGAGGTCCACTACCTCTATGCCAATAGCTACGAGCGTGAAGCCGCGGCGCAGCTGTTCGAAAAATGGCTGGAAACGCACCCAATGCCTCAGGCGCTGTTCACCACCTCGTTTGCGCTGTTGCAGGGTGTCATGGATGTGACCTTACGCCGTGAAGGTAAACTGCCCTCCGATCTGGCGATTGCCACGTTCGGGGATAACGAGTTGCTCGACTTCCTCCAGTGCCCGGTGCTGGCTGTAGCACAGCGTCACCGCGATGTGGCTGAACGCGTGCTGGAGATTGTGCTGGCAAGCCTGGATGAGCCGCGCAAACCGAAGCCGGGCCTGACGCGGATCAAACGTAATCTCTACCATCGCGGAATTTTAAGCCGCCAAAAATGAAATGACTGGGGCGGCGAAATCTGCCCCATTTTGTTGCGATAATTCGTGCGCATAATTCCCGGAGAGAAATTAGGATAATTCTTGAGAAATCCTAATCACCTATTTTCTTAATTCATTCTGGCTTTTAAATTGGCCCTTTAAAGAACGTCCGGGCGATTTTAAACAGCTATCTTTGTATTAATTTGTTACAAACCCTCTTCGGCCGATGAATATTCAGACGTTTTTCCTCCTCCTTTGTCAGCTTACGTGGCAACCGCCGCGCTTACCGGGTGCCCGAGTGAATCTGGCGCTGTTATCCCCTGAGAATCTGTCATAAAATGCTGCCCGCGTCGCAAACTGACACTTTATATTTATCTGCGATGATATTGAGTGAGCTTTAACGCTAGTGTGCATATTCGGTTTTTTTCTTACAAATATTCATAACGTTAATTTTGCCTCGCCAGTTGTGCAGTTATTAACCAGGACTGTTTATCTCTGTAAATAGAGGGCTTTCGGGTCCTTATAGGGAGAGTCCTGGCTTGACAAGCTTTTCCCTCGCTCCGTAAACTCCTTTAGGTGGGAATTTGTGGGTTAAAGTGGTGAGGAGGGGTGAGACTGGCATGTTCCGTGGAGCTACGTTAGTCAATCTCGACAGCAAAGGGCGTTTATCGGTACCAACCCGATACCGCGACCAGCTGATTGAGAACGCTGCGGGTCAAATGGTTTGCACCATTGACATTAACTCCCCCTGCCTGCTGCTTTACCCCTTGCCTGAATGGGAAATTATTGAGCAAAAGCTGTCGCGACTGTCGAGCATGAACCCGCAGGAACGCCGCGTGCAGCGGCTTTTATTGGGACATGCCAGTGAATGTCAGATGGATAACGCAGGGCGATTACTGATTGCGCCTGTGTTGCGGCAACATGCCGGTCTGACCAAAGAAGTGATGCTGGTCGGGCAGTTCAACAAGTTTGAACTGTGGGATGAAACGACCTGGTATCAACAGGTCAAGGAAGATATCGACGCTGAGCAGTCTGATTCCGCGACATTATCGGAACGGCTGCAGGACTTGTCTCTATAAATATGATGGAAAATTATAAACATAAAACGGTGTTACTGGACGAGGCCGTTAACGGTCTGAATATTCGTCCGGATGGCATCTACATTGATGGCACGTTTGGTCGCGGTGGTCACTCACGTTTGATTCTCTCCCAGCTTGGAGAGGAAGGACGTCTGCTGGCAATCGATCGCGATCCGCAGGCAATTGCCGTTGCACAGACCATCAATGATCCACGCTTTTCCATCGTGCATGGACCTTTCTCTGCGCTCGCGGAATATGTTGCCGAGCGTGGCCTGACGGGCAAGATCGACGGGATTCTTCTCGATCTTGGCGTCTCTTCACCCCAACTTGATGATGCTGAACGTGGTTTCTCCTTTATGCGTGATGGTCCGCTGGACATGCGGATGGACCCGACGCGCGGTCAGTCTGCCGCTGAGTGGTTACAGACCGCTGACGAAGCAGACATAGCATGGGTCATCAAAACGTTTGGCGAAGAGCGCTTTGGCAAACGTATTGCGCGCGCCATCGTTGAGCGCAATCGCATTGAGCCAATGACCCGCACCAAAGAGCTGGCTGAGGTGATCGCGGCGGCGACACCGGTGAAGGATAAGCACAAACATCCCGCGACCCGTACCTTCCAGGCGGTTCGCATCTGGGTAAACAGTGAACTGGAGGAAATAGAGCTGGCGCTAAAAAGCTCGCTCGACGTGCTGGCCCCGGGTGGGCGGTTATCCATCATCAGCTTCCATTCGCTGGAAGACCGTATTGTGAAACGCTTTATGCGTGAACAAAGCCGCGGTCCACAGGTGCCAGCGGGGCTGCCGATGACGGAAGAACAACTCAGGAAGCTGGGTGGCCGTCAGTTGCGAGCATTAGGCAAGTTGATGCCGGGCGAAGAAGAAGTGGCAGAGAATCCACGCGCCCGTAGTTCAGTGCTGCGTGTTGCAGAGAGGACGAACGCATGATCGGCAGAGTGACAGAGACCCTAAGCAAAGTTAAGGATTCGTTAGGAAGCAACGAGCGCCATGCCTTGCCTGGCGTGATCGGCGACGATCTTTTGCGGTTTGGGAAACTGCCACTCTGTCTGTTCATTTGCATCATTGTCACGGCAGTTACGGTGGTGACCACCGCCCACCATACACGTTTATTGACTGCGCAACGCGAGCAGATGGTACTGGAACGCGATGCGCTGGATATTGAATGGCGAAATCTGATCCTTGAAGAAAACGCGCTCGGCGATCACAGCCGGGTTGAACGGATCGCAACGGAAAAGCTGCAACTGCAGCATGTTGATCCTTCGCAGGAAAATATCGTAGTACAAAAATAAGGGAAAACGCGACGCATGAAAGCAGCGGCAAAAACGCTAAAACCAAAACGTCAGGAAGAACAGGCCAACTTTGTCAGTTGGCGTTTTGCGTTGCTTTGCGGCTGCATTTTACTCGCTCTGGGTTTTCTGCTGGGACGCGTGGCCTGGCTGCAAATCATCGCCCCTGACATGCTGGTGCGCCAGGGCGACATGCGCTCCCTGCGCGTCCAGGAAGTGTCGACATCCCGCGGGATGATCACCGACCGTTCGGGTCGTCCGCTGGCGGTGAGCGTGCCGGTGAAGGCGATCTGGGCCGATCCTAAAGAACTGCATGATGCTGGCGGGATCACGCTTGATAACCGCTGGAAGGCCCTTGCGGACGCGCTGAAGATGCCGCTTGACCAGTTAGCTTCACGCGTAAATACGAACCCGCGAGGGCGGTTTATCTATCTGGCACGTCAGGTGAACCCTGACATGGCAGACTACATCAAAAAATTGAAGCTGCCGGGGATCCATCTGCGTGAAGAATCTCGTCGTTACTATCCTTCCGGCGAAGTGACTGCTCACCTCATTGGCTTTACTAACGTAGATAGCCAGGGGATTGAAGGCGTCGAAAAAAGCTTTGATAAATGGCTAACCGGCCAGCCGGGCGAACGCATTGTGCGTAAAGACCGCTACGGTCGCGTGATCGAGGATATTTCCTCTACGGACAGCCAGGCCGCACACAACCTTGCGCTGAGTATCGATGAGCGCTTGCAGGCGCTGGTTTACCGCGAGCTGAACAACGCCGTGGCCTTCAACAAAGCGGAATCGGGCAGTGCCGTGTTAGTCGACGTCAACACGGGTGAAGTGCTGGCGATGGCCAATAGCCCTTCCTACAACCCTAACAATCTCACCGGTACGCAGAAGGATGTTATGCGTAACCGTACCATCACCGACGTATTCGAACCGGGTTCGACCGTTAAGCCGATGGTAGTCATGACTGCACTCCAGCGCGGTATCGTCAATGAAAACACCGTACTGAATACCATTCCATACCGAATTAACGGCCACGAAATCAAAGACGTGGCGCGCTACAGCGAATTGACCCTGACCGGGGTGTTGCAGAAGTCGAGTAACGTCGGTGTTTCAAAGCTGGCGTTAGCGATGCCGTCCTCAGCGTTAGTAGAGACTTACTCACGTTTTGGGCTTGGAAAGGCGACCAATTTGGGGTTGGTCGGAGAACGCAGTGGCTTATATCCTCAAAAACAACGGTGGTCTGACATAGAGAGGGCCACCTTCTCTTTCGGCTACGGGCTAATGGTGACACCGTTACAGTTAGCGCGAGTCTACGCAACAATCGGCAGCTATGGCGTTTATCGTCCGCTGTCGATTACCAAAGTTGATCCACCGGTTCCCGGCGAGCGTATCTTCCCGGAATCAACCGTCCGTACTGTTGTTCATATGATGGAAAGCGTAGCGCTGCCCGGCGGCGGCGGCGTGAAGGCGGCAATCAAAGGTTATCGCATCGCCATCAAGACCGGTACGGCGAAAAAAGTAGGGCCGGACGGCCGCTATATCAATAAATACATTGCCTATACCGCAGGCGTAGCGCCTGCAAGCAATCCGCGTTTTGCGCTGGTGGTCGTGATAAACGATCCACAGGCGGGTAAATACTACGGCGGCGCCGTCTCCGCGCCTGTGTTCGGGGCTATCATGGGCGGCGTGTTACGCACCATGAACATTGAACCGGATGCGCTGGCGACGGGCGAAAAAAGTGAATTTGTAATTAATCAAGGCGAGGGTACAGGTGGCAGATCGTAATTTGCGCGACCTTCTCGCTCCGTGGGTGCCAAATGCACCGGAGCGAGCACTGCGAGAGATGGTACTGGACAGCCGCGTGGCTGCTTCTGGCGATCTTTTTGTGGCGGTGGTCGGTCATCAGGCGGACGGGCGTCGTTATATCCCGCAGGCGATTGCGCAAGGTGTGGCTGCCATTATTGCTGAGGCCAAAGATGAGGCAACCGACGGTGAGATCCGTGAAATGCACGGGGTGCCGGTCATCTATCTCAGCCAGTTAAACGAGCGTCTTTCCGCGCTGGCGGGGCGTTTTTATCACGAACCTTCCGACCAGCTGCGCCTGGTTGGCGTGACGGGTACCAACGGTAAAACCACTACCACGCAGCTGATGGCGCAGTGGGCCCAGCTGCTGGGTGAAACCGGTGCGGTGATGGGTACCGTGGGTAACGGCCTGCTGGGCAAAGTGAGCCCGACGGAAAACACCACCGGCTCGGCGGTAGACGTACAGCATGTGCTTGCCGGTCTGGCAGGGCAGGGGGCAACCTTTGCTGCGATGGAAGTCTCTTCGCACGGTCTGGTTCAGCACCGCGTCGCGGCGCTGAAATTTGCTGCTTCCGTGTTTACCAACCTGAGCCGCGATCATCTTGATTATCACGGTGATATGGAGCATTACGAAGCCGCGAAATGGCTGCTGTTCTCTACTCACCATTACGGACAAGCCATCATCAACGCCGACGACGAAGTGGGCCGCCGCTGGCTGGCGAAGCTGCCGGATGCGGTTGCGGTGTCGATGGAAGACCATATCAATCCGAACTGCCACGGCCGCTGGCTGAAGGCGGTTGAGGTGAATTATCACGACAGCGGGGCGACAATCCACTTTGCCTCTTCCTGGGGGGAAGGTGAAATTGAAAGCCGCCTGATGGGCGCCTTTAACGTCAGCAACCTGCTGCTGGCGCTGGCAACGTTGCTGGCGCTGGGTTATCCGATGGCTGAACTGCTGAAAACCTCAGCGCGTCTGCAGCCTGTTTGCGGCCGTATGGAAGTGTTCAGCGCGCCGGGCAAACCGACCGTCGTGGTGGATTATGCCCACACGCCGGATGCGCTGGAAAAAGCGCTGGAGGCGGCGCGCCTGCACTGCACAGGGAAGCTCTGGTGCGTGTTTGGCTGCGGCGGCGATCGCGATAAAGGCAAACGCCCGCTGATGGGGGCTATTGCCGAGCAGTTTGCAGATATTCCGGTTGTGACCGATGACAACCCGCGTACCGAAGAGCCGCGCGCCATCATTAATGACATTCTGGCGGGCATGCTGGACGCGGGCCGCGCTCGCGTGGTGGAAGGGCGTGCGGAAGCCGTGACCAACACCATCATGCAGGCGCAGGAGAATGATGTTGTTCTGCTGGCGGGCAAAGGCCATGAAGATTATCAGATCGTTGGCAATCGCCGTCTGGACTACTCGGACCGCGTAACGGCAGCACGCCTGCTGGGAGTCGTGGCATGATTAGCATCACGTTAAGCCAGGCCGCTGCTATTCTGCAGGGCGACCTCTACGGGCAAGACCTGACCATTGATGCCGTAACGACGGACACCCGTAAAATCACCGCAGGCTGTCTGTTTGTGGCGCTGAAAGGCGAGCGTTTTGACGCACATGATTTTGCGGAACAGGCCAAAGAGAACGGCGCTGGTGCGCTGCTCGTCAGCCGCAGGCTCGATATCGATCTGCCACAAATTGTGGTGAAAGATACGCGTCTCGCGTTCGGTGAGCTGGCCGCCTGGGTTCGTCAGCAGGTCCCTACTCGCGTTGTCGCCTTGACCGGTTCATCAGGCAAGACGTCGGTGAAAGAGATGACGGCGGCGATCCTCAGCCAGTGCGGGAATACGCTTTATACCGCGGGCAACCTCAATAATGACATCGGCGTGCCGATGACATTACTCCGTCTGACTAAAGAACACGAATTTGCGGTGATCGAGTTAGGGGCGAACCACCAGGGCGAAATCGCCTGGACCGTGAGCCTGACTCGCCCGGAAGCCGCGCTGGTGAATAACCTCGCGGCGGCGCATCTGGAAGGTTTTGGCTCGCTGGAAGGCGTAGCGAAAGCCAAAGGTGAGATTTATACCGGCCTGCCGGATGACGGTATCGCCATCCTGAACGCCGACAACAACGACTGGCTGAACTGGCAAAGCATCATTGGTTCGCGTAAAACCTGGCGCTTCTCGCCGAATGCGGCCAACAGTGATTTTACCGCGACCAATATCCACGTGACGTCGCACGGTACGGAGTTCACCCTCACCACCCCAACGGGTGGCATTGATGTGCTGCTGCCGCTGCCGGGTCGCCATAACATCGCCAATGCGCTTGCGGCGGCGGCGTTGTCGACGGCGGTGGGCGCGTCGCATGAAGCGATTAAAACCGGGCTGGCGAACCTGAAAGCCGTGCCGGGGCGTCTGTTCCCGATTCAGCTTTCGGAAAACAAGCTGCTGCTGGATGACTCCTACAACGCGAACGTTGGCTCAATGACGGCGGCGGTGCAGGTGTTATCTGAAATGCCGGGCTATCGCATCATGGTGGTGGGCGATATGGCAGAGCTGGGCGACGAAAGCGAAGCCTGCCATACCCAGGTCGGTGAAGCGGCGAAAGCGGCGGGGCTGGACTGCGTGCTGAGCGCAGGAAAACTGAGCCAGGCGATTAGCCATGCCAGCGGCGTTGGCGAGCATTTTGCTGATAAAAGCGCGTTGATAGCGCGCCTTAAGGCGTTGATTACAGAAAAACAAATTGTGACTGTGTTAGTGAAAGGTTCACGTAGTGCCGCCATGGAAGAGGTTGTGCACGCATTACAGGAGAACGGGACATGTTAGTTTGGCTGGCCGAACATTTGGTCAAATATTATTCAGGCTTTAACGTCTTTTCGTATCTGACGTTTCGCGCCATCGTCAGCCTGCTGACTGCGCTGTTCATCTCGTTGTGGATGGGCCCGCGCATGATTGCCCGTCTGCAAAAACTCTCTTTCGGCCAGGTTGTGCGTAACGACGGTCCGGAATCGCACTTCAGCAAGCGCGGCACGCCGACGATGGGCGGGATCATGATCCTGACCGCCATCGTCGTTTCCGTGCTGCTGTGGGCGTATCCCTCCAACCCGTACGTCTGGTGCGTTCTGACGGTACTGGTGGGTTACGGGATCATCGGTTTTGTTGATGATTACCGCAAAGTCGTTCGCAAAGATACTAAGGGCCTGATCGCGCGCTGGAAATATTTCTGGATGTCGGTGATCGCGTTGGGCGTGGCATTCGCGCTGTATCTGGCCGGGAAAGATACGCCAGCCACCGAGCTGGTCGTGCCGTTCTTTAAGGACGTGATGCCGCAGCTGGGGCTGTTCTACATCCTGCTGGCCTACTTTGTGATTGTTGGTACCGGCAACGCCGTTAACCTGACCGACGGTCTGGATGGTCTGGCGATTATGCCAACCGTCTTTGTGGCCGCCGGTTTTGCGCTGGTGGCGTGGGCGACCGGTAACATGAACTTTGCAAATTATCTGCACATCCCTTATCTGCGCCACGCGGGTGAGCTGGTGATCGTCTGTACGGCGATTGTCGGCGCGGGGCTGGGCTTCCTGTGGTTCAACACCTATCCGGCGCAGGTCTTTATGGGTGACGTCGGTTCTCTGGCTTTGGGCGGTGCGCTCGGCATTATCGCCGTACTGCTGCGTCAGGAGTTCCTGCTGGTGATCATGGGCGGCGTGTTTGTGGTTGAAACCCTGTCGGTGATTTTGCAGGTCGGTTCCTTCAAGCTGCGCGGTCAGCGCATCTTCCGTATGGCGCCGATTCACCACCACTATGAACTGAAAGGCTGGCCGGAGCCGCGCGTGATTGTGCGCTTCTGGATTATTTCGCTGATGCTGGTGCTGATTGGCCTGGCAACGCTGAAGGTACGTTAATCATGGCAGATTACCAGGGCAAAAAAGTCGTTATCATCGGGTTGGGCCTCACGGGGCTCTCCTGCGTGGACTTTTTCCTCGCGCGCGGCGTGACTCCGCGCGTGATGGATACGCGTGTCTCTCCGCCGGGTCTGGACAAACTGCCGGAACAGGTTGAACGCCACCTTGGTGGTCTGAATGATGACTGGCTGCTGGCAGCCGATCTGATTGTCGCAAGCCCAGGTATGGCGCTGGCGCATCCTTCGCTGAGCGCTGCTGCGGATGCGGGCGTTGAGATTGTCGGCGATATCGAACTCTTCTGCCGCGAAGCGCAGGCGCCCGTTATCGCCATTACCGGTTCTAACGGTAAAAGCACCGTCACCACCCTGGTGGGGGAAATGGCGAAAGCGGCGGGAATGAACGTCGGCGTTGGCGGTAACATTGGTTTACCCGCTCTGATGCTGCTGGACAAAGGCTGCGAGCTGTATGTTCTCGAGCTTTCCAGCTTCCAGTTGGAAACCACCTCCAGCCTGCACACTGCGGCTGCGACGATCCTCAACGTGACTGAAGATCATATGGACAGGTATCCATTTGGTCTTCAGCAGTACCGTGCCGCCAAGCTCCGCGTTTATGAAAATGCCAAAGTCTGCGTTGTTAATGCCGATGACGCGCTAACCATGCCGGTGCGTGGCGCAGACGATCGCTGTATTAGCTTCGGTATCACGATGGGCGATTACCACCTGAACCGTCAGCTGGGCGAAACCTGGCTGCGCGTGAAGGGTGAGAAAGTGCTGAACGTGAAAGAGATGAAGCTCTCAGGTCAGCACAACTATACCAATGCCCTGGCGGCGCTGGCGCTGGCGGATGCAGTAGGACTTCCGCGCTCCTCCAGCCTGAAAGCGTTAACCACGTTTTCTGGTCTGGCGCACCGTTTCCAGCTGGCGCTGGAGCACAACGGCGTGCGCTGGATCAACGACTCCAAAGCCACCAACGTGGGCAGCACCGAGGCCGCGCTGAATGGCCTGCACGTTGACGGCACCCTGCATTTACTGCTGGGCGGCGACGGTAAATCAGCTGATTTCTCCTCCCTGAAGCCGTATCTCGCCGGAGATAACATCCGCCTGTACTGCTTCGGCCGTGACGGCAGCGAGCTGGCTGAACTGCGCCCTGAGGTTGCCGAGCAAACCGAAACCATGGAACAGGCGATGCGGCTGATTGCCCCTCGCGTGAAGCCAGGCGATATGGTGCTGCTCTCTCCGGCCTGCGCCAGCCTCGATCAATTCAAGAATTTCGAACAGCGTGGTGATGTCTTTACCCGCCTGGCGAAGGAGTTAGGCTAATGCGTTTATCTCTCCCTCGCCTGAAAATGCCGCGCCTGCCAGGATTTGGGATCCTGGCATGGGTGTTTGCGGCGCTCAAAGGCTGGGTGATGGGCTCTCGTCAAAAAGATAACGACAGCCTGGTCATGTACGATCGCACGCTGTTCTGGCTCACGATGGGGCTGGCGGCGGTCGGCTTCATTATGGTGACGTCAGCCTCAATGCCCGTCGGGCAGCGTCTGGCGAACGATCCTTTCCTGTTTGCCAAGCGTGATGGTCTTTACATCATCCTGGCGTTCTGCCTGGCGCTGGTGACCTTGCGTCTGCCGATGGAGTTCTGGCAGCGGCACAGCACGGCGATGCTGATCGCCTCGATTATTATGCTGCTGATCGTACTGGTGGTGGGGAGCTCTGTTAACGGCGCATCACGCTGGATCGCCTTTGGCCCGCTGCGCATTCAGCCTGCGGAATTTACCAAGCTCTCCCTGTTCTGCTACCTGGCAAACTACCTGGTGCGTAAGGTAGATGAAGTGCGTAACAACCTGCGCGGCTTCTTAAAACCGATGGGCGTGATTCTGGTGCTGGCGGTATTACTGCTGGCGCAGCCTGACCTCGGTACCGTTGTCGTGCTGTTCGTTACCACCCTGGCGATGCTGTTCCTGGCGGGCGCGAAGCTGTGGCAGTTCATCGCTATCATCGGGATGGGGATTTCAGCGGTTGTGCTGCTGATCCTCGCCGAGCCTTACCGTATTCGCCGTGTAACCTCGTTCTGGAACCCGTGGGAAGATCCGTTCGGCAGCGGTTATCAGCTGACGCAGTCGCTGATGGCCTTTGGTCGTGGTGAAGTCTGGGGACAGGGGCTGGGTAACTCGGTACAGAAACTGGAGTATTTACCGGAAGCGCATACTGACTTCATCTTCTCCATTATTGCGGAAGAACTGGGTTATATCGGTGTGGTATTAGCGCTATTAATGGTATTCTTCGTCGCTTTCCGCGCCATGTCCATCGGGCGGAAAGCGCTGGAGATCGATCACCGCTTCTCAGGATTCTTAGCCTGTTCAATTGGTATCTGGTTTAGCTTCCAGGCATTGGTTAACGTCGGGGCCGCAGCGGGTATGCTGCCGACCAAAGGTCTGACGTTGCCGTTGATCAGTTATGGTGGTTCCAGTCTGTTGATTATGTCGACGGCCATCATGTTTTTGTTGCGCATAGATTATGAAACGCGTCTGGAAAAAGCCCAGGCGTTTACACGAGGTTCACGATGAATCAACCGAAGCGGTTAATGGTGATGGCAGGCGGTACCGGTGGACACGTGTTCCCGGGACTGGCGGTTGCGCACCATTTAATGGATCAGGGCTGGCAGGTACGCTGGCTGGGAACCGCAGACCGCATGGAAGCCGATCTGGTACCGAAGCACGGTATTGAGATCGACTTTATTCGTATTTCCGGCCTTCGGGGCAAGGGCCTCAAGGCAATACTGCTGGCACCGGTGCGTATTTTTAACGCCTGGCGTCAGGCGCGCACCATCATGAAGCGCTTTAAGCCAGATGTGGTGCTGGGCATGGGCGGTTATGTCTCGGGTCCTGGCGGGCTGGCGGCGTGGTCGTTAGGCATTCCCGTTGTGCTGCATGAACAGAACGGTATTGCCGGACTGACCAACAAGTGGCTGGCGAAAATCGCTACCAAAGTTATGCAGGCGTTTCCCGGCGCGTTCCCGAAAGCGGACGTGGTGGGTAACCCGGTGCGTGTCGACGTGCTGGCGCTGCCGCTGCCGGATGCTCGCCTGACGGGCCGTGAAGGGCCGGTTCGTGTACTGGTCGTCGGCGGCTCTCAGGGCGCTCGCATTCTAAACCAGACGATGCCGCAGGTCGCCGCAAAGCTGGGGGATACCGTGACGATCTGGCACCAGAGCGGAAAAGGCGCTCAGCAGACCGTTGAGCAAGCGTACGCAGACGAAGGCCAGCCGCAGCATAAAGTCACAGAGTTTATCGACGACATGGCGGCAGCGTATGCCTGGGCCGATGTCGTGGTCTGTCGTTCAGGCGCGCTGACGGTGAGCGAGATCGCCGCCGCGGGTCTGCCGGCCCTGTTTGTGCCGTTCCAGCACAAAGACAGACAGCAGTACTGGAATGCGCTGCCGCTTGAGAAAGCCGGCGCCGCGAAGATATTTGAGCAGCCACAATTTACCGCCGACGCGGTCGCCACCACCCTGGCGGGCTGGAACAGAGACGCACTGCTGGAGATGGCGCAACGCGCGCGCGCGGCCGCTATCCCTGATGCGACGGAACGGGTGGCAAAAGAAGTGAGCCTGGCAGCCCAGGCTTAACCCTCGCAGCGCGTGTTGCGCTGCACGAATTTTAAGTAGTCGATGGCGTTTAGAGAATGAATACACAACAACTGGCAAAACTGCGTTCAATCGTGCCCGAGATGCGTCGCGTCCGGCACATTCACTTTGTTGGCATCGGTGGTGCTGGCATGGGCGGTATTGCCGAAGTGTTAGCTAACGAAGGCTATCAGATAAGCGGGTCTGACCTGGCGCCAAACCCTGTAACGCAGCAGCTGGCGTCGCTTGGGGCGACTATCTATTTCAACCATCGCCCGGAAAACGTGCGCGATGCGAGCGTGGTGGTGGTCTCAAGCGCTATCTCCTCTGACAACCCGGAAATCGTTGCCGCGCACGAAGCGCGCATTCCGGTGATCCGCCGTGCAGAAATGCTGGCGGAACTGATGCGTTTCCGTCACGGCATCGCCATTGCCGGGACCCACGGTAAAACCACGACCACGGCGATGGTCTCCAGTATTTATGCGGAAGCGGGTCTCGACCCGACGTTCGTCAACGGCGGTCTGGTCAAAGCAGCGGGCGTACATGCGCGTCTGGGCCACAGCCGTTACCTGATTGCTGAAGCGGATGAGAGCGACGCGTCGTTCCTGCACCTGCAGCCGATGGTGGCGATTGTCACTAACATCGAAGCTGACCATATGGATACCTACCAGGGCGACTTCGAGAACTTAAAGCAGACCTTCATCAACTTCCTGCACAACCTGCCTTTCTACGGACGCGCGGTGATGTGCGTTGACGATCCGGTGATCCGCGAGCTGCTGCCGCGCGTGGGTCGTCAAATCACCACTTACGGCTTCAGCGAAGACGCTGACGTCCGCGTGGAAGAGTACAAACAGATTGGTGCGCAGGGGCATTTCACTCTGGCGCGTCAGGACAAAGAGCTGCTGCACGTCACGCTGAATGCTCCAGGGCGCCATAATGCCCTCAATGCCGCAGCGGCAGTGGCCGTCGCGACGGAAGAAGGCATTGATGATGATGCGATTCTGCGCGCGCTGGAAAGCTTCCAGGGCACCGGCCGTCGTTTCGACTTTCTCGGTGAATTCCCGCTGGACGCCGTTAACGGTAAAGCCGGTACAGCGATGCTGGTGGACGACTACGGCCACCATCCGACCGAAGTGGACGCCACCATTAAAGCCGCGCGTGCAGGCTGGCCTGACAAAAATCTGGTGATGATCTTCCAGCCGCACCGCTTCACGCGTACGCGCGATCTGTACGACGATTTCGCCAGCGTCCTGTCACAGGTAGACACCCTGTTAATGCTGGACGTGTACGCTGCAGGCGAGACGCCGATTCCGGGTGCTGACAGCCGTTCCCTGTGTCGTACCATCCGTGGACGCGGTAAAGTTGACCCTATTCTGGTTTCTGACCCTGCACAGGTGGCGGAAATTCTGGCACCAGTCCTGACGGGTAACGATTTGATTCTGATTCAGGGTGCGGGAAATATCGGCAAAATCGCCCGTACCTTAGCTGAAATCAAACTGAAGCCGCAAACCCAGGAGGATGAGCATCATGGCTGATAAGATTGCTGTCCTGTCTGGCGGCATCTCCGCCGAGCGCGAGGTTTCCCTGAATTCCGGCGCGGCTGTGCTGGCGGGCCTGCGCGAAGGTGGCGTCAATGCGCACCTGGTTGACCCAAAAGAGGTCGACGTGACGCAATTAACAGCCATGGGCTTCGATAAAGTCTTTATCGCTTTGCATGGTCGCGGCGGTGAAGACGGCACCCTGCAGGGACTTCTGGATCTGATCGGCCTGCCGTACACCGGCAGCGGCGTGATGGCTTCCGCTATCTCTATGGATAAACTGCGCAGCAAGCTGCTGTGGCAGGGCGCGGGGTTACCCGTTGCGCCATGGGTAGCACTGACGCGTCGCGAATTTGAATTGGGCCTGTCGGATAGCGTTAATGCACGCATTGCTGAGCTAGGCTTACCGGTTATTGTAAAGCCCAGCCGGGAAGGCTCCAGCGTGGGAATGTCCAAAGTCGACAAAGCTGAAGATCTTTCGTCCGCTTTAGCGCTGGCATTTCAACATGATGAAGAAGTTCTGATTGAAAAATGGCTCAGCGGGCCGGAATTTACCGTCGCGATGCTTGGCGAAGAAATTTTACCGTCAATCCGTATCCAACCGGCCGGAACCTTCTATGATTATGAGGCGAAGTATCTCTCTGATGAGACGCAATATTTCTGCCCTTGTGGTCTTGAAGCTGAGCGTGAAGCCGATTTACAGTCCCTGGTGCTTAAAGCCTGGCATGTTCTGGGTTGCCGTGGCTGGGGACGCATCGACGTGATGCAGGACAGCGATGGACAATTTTATCTGCTGGAAGCGAATACCTCTCCGGGAATGACCAGCCACAGCCTTGTGCCGATGGCCGCGCGTCAGGCGGGGATGAGCTTCTCGCAGTTAGTCGTACGCATTCTGGACCAGGCGGGCTGATATGTCTCAGGCTGCATTGAACACGCGCAACCGCGATGACGAGGACGAATACGCCTCTTCACGCCGCAGTAATGGAACGCGTCTTGCAGGCATCATTTTCCTGCTCGGGGTGCTGTGCACCGTGTTTATCAGCGGCTGGATGGTCCTGGGCTGGATGGAAGATGCGCAGCGGTTGCCGCTTTCTAAGCTGGTGGTCACCGGTGAGCGTCACTACACGCGTAACGACGATATTCGCCAGTCAATACTGGCACTGGGCTCACCTGGCACCTTTATGACGCAGGACGTCAATATTATCCAGAGCCAGATAGAACGTCTGCCATGGATAAAACAGGCGAGCGTAAGAAAGCAATGGCCTGATGAATTGAAGATTCATCTGGTTGAATATGTGCCCATTGCGCGTTGGAATGATCAGCACATGGTTGACGCAGACGGAAATTCCTTCAGCGTCCCGGCCGATCGTGTCAACAAGCAAAATTTACCGATGTTGTATGGCCCGGAAGGTAGCGAAAACGAAGTATTACAGGGTTTTCGCGAAATGGGTCAGGTGCTGGCGAAGGACAGGTTTACGTTAAAAGATGCAGCCATGACGGCGCGCCGTTCCTGGCAGCTGACGTTAACAAACGGCATTAAGCTCAACCTGGGACGCGGCGACACAATGAAGCGTCTGGCGCGTTTTGTCGAACTTTACCCGGTTTTACAGCAGCAGGCACAGACTGACGGCAAACGGATAAGCTACGTTGATTTGCGCTATGACTCAGGCGCAGCAGTCGGTTGGGTACCGGCTCCGGTCGAGGAACCTAATCAGCAACAGAATCAGGCACAGGTACAGGCAGAACAACAATGATCAAGGCGACGGACAGAAAACTGGTAGTTGGACTGGAGATTGGCACCGCGAAGGTTGCCGCTTTAGTAGGGGAAGTTCTGCCCGACGGTATGGTCAATATCATTGGCGTAGGCAGTTGCCCGTCCCGTGGTATGGATAAAGGTGGGGTAAACGATCTTGAATCGGTGGTGAAATGCGTTCAGCGCGCCATCGATCAGGCTGAACTGATGGCAGATTGCCAGATTTCTTCTGTCTATCTGGCCCTTTCTGGCAAGCACATTAGCTGCCAGAACGAAATCGGTATGGTGCCGATTTCCGAAGAAGAAGTGACGCAGGAAGACGTTGAAAACGTTGTGCACACGGCGAAATCCGTGCGTGTCCGCGACGAACATCGCGTGCTGCATGTCATTCCGCAGGAATATGCGATTGACTACCAGGAAGGGATCAAGAACCCGGTCGGTCTTTCTGGCGTACGTATGCAGGCAAAAGTGCACCTGATCACATGTCACAACGATATGGCGAAGAACATTGTAAAAGCCGTTGAACGTTGTGGCCTGAAAGTTGACCAACTTATTTTCGCCGGTCTGGCGGCCAGTTATTCCGTGCTGACCGAAGATGAACGTGAACTGGGTGTCTGTGTGGTCGATATTGGTGGTGGTACAATGGATATCGCCGTGTATACCGGCGGTGCGTTGCGCCACACGAAAGTGATCCCTTATGCCGGGAACGTTGTAACCAGCGATATTGCTTACGCTTTTGGTACGCCGCCGAGCGATGCAGAAGCGATTAAAGTGCGCCACGGCTGTGCGCTGGGGTCTATCGTTGGCAAAGATGAGAGCGTTGAAGTGCCGAGCGTCGGTGGTCGTCCACCGCGTAGCCTGCAGCGCCAGACGTTGGCAGAGGTCATTGAGCCGCGCTATACCGAGCTGCTCAACCTGGTCAACGAAGAGATTTTACAGTTACAGGAACAGCTTCGTCAGCAGGGCGTTAAACATCATCTTGCGGCGGGGATTGTATTAACCGGCGGTGCAGCGCAAATTGAAGGTCTTGCGGCCTGTGCTCAGCGGGTGTTCCATACGCAGGTTCGTATAGGTGCGCCGCTGAATATCACTGGTTTAACGGATTATGCTCAGGAGCCGTATTATTCAACGGCTGTGGGCCTGCTCCACTACGGGAAGGAATCTCATCTCAGTGGTGAAGCAGAAGTGGAAAAACGCGTCTCAGTGGGGTCGTGGGTCAAACGACTGAACAACTGGTTGCGAAAAGAGTTTTAATTTTTTTAAGAGACCGGAGAGAATTAGCGGTCTCGGGCGACAGGCACAACGGAGAGAGAAATTATGTTTGAACCTATGGAACTGACCAACGACGCGGTGATTAAAGTCATCGGCGTCGGTGGCGGCGGCGGTAACGCCGTAGAGCATATGGTGCGTGAACGCATTGAAGGTGTTGAATTCTTCGCAGTTAACACCGATGCGCAGGCACTGCGTAAGACGGCTGTAGGCCAGACTATCCAGATCGGCGGTGGTATCACCAAAGGGCTGGGAGCAGGGGCTAACCCGGAAGTCGGGCGTAATGCGGCTGAAGAAGATCGTGAAGCGCTGCGCGCTGCACTGGAAGGTGCGGACATGGTCTTCATCGCAGCAGGCATGGGTGGCGGTACCGGTACCGGCGCAGCACCTGTTGTGGCTGAAGTGGCAAAAGATTTAGGTATCCTGACCGTTGCTGTCGTGACCAAGCCTTTCAACTTTGAAGGCAAGAAGCGTATGGCCTTCGCGGAGCAGGGTATCACCGAGCTGTCCAAGCATGTGGACTCGCTGATCACCATCCCGAACGACAAACTGTTGAAAGTTCTGGGTCGCGGTATTTCCCTGCTGGACGCATTCGGTGCAGCAAACGACGTGCTGAAAGGCGCGGTTCAGGGTATCGCTGAACTGATTACCCGTCCTGGCCTGATGAACGTTGACTTTGCAGACGTTCGCACCGTGATGTCCGAAATGGGCTACGCGATGATGGGCTCTGGCGTGGCGAGCGGCGAAGACCGTGCAGAAGAAGCGGCTGAAATGGCTATCTCTTCTCCACTGCTGGAAGATATCGATCTGTCTGGTGCGCGCGGCGTGCTGGTCAACATTACCGCTGGCTTTGACCTGCGTCTGGATGAGTTCGAAACCGTGGGTAACACTATCCGTGCGTTCGCCTCTGACAACGCTACCGTGGTAATCGGTACTTCTCTTGACCCTGAAATGAACGACGAGCTGCGTGTTACCGTTGTTGCGACCGGTATCGGTATGGACAAGCGCCCAGAAATCACTCTGGTGACTAACAAGCAGACTCAGCAACCGGTGATGGATCGTTACCAGCAGCACGGTATGTCTCCTCTGACTCAGGAGCAGAAACCGGCCGCGAAAGTGGTGAACGACCCAACGCCTCAAACGGCGAAAGAGCCAGATTATCTGGATATCCCGGCGTTCCTGCGTAAGCAAGCTGACTAAGAATTGGCTGGAATTTGGGGATTTGCGCTCTTTGTGCTAAACTGGCCCACCGTTAGTGATATACACTCTCGGTTGGATAGTTAATTTGGCGAGATTATACGATGATCAAACAAAGGACACTTAAACGTATCGTTCAGGCGACTGGTGTCGGTTTACATACCGGCAAGAAAGTCACGCTGACGTTACGCCCTGCGCCGGCCAATACCGGGGTCATCTATCGTCGCACCGACTTGAATCCACCGGTAGATTTTCCGGCCGATGCCAAATCTGTGCGTGATACTATGCTCTGTACTTGTCTGGTGAACGAGCATGACGTGCGGATTTCTACCGTAGAGCACCTGAACGCCGCCCTGGCGGGTCTGGGTATCGATAACATTATTGTTGAAGTCGATGCGCCAGAAATCCCGATTATGGATGGCAGTGCTGCACCGTTCGTCTATCTGTTGCTGGATGCCGGCATCGAAGAACTGAACTGCGCGAAGAAATTTGTACGCATCAAAGAGACCGTTCGCGTCGAAGATGGCGACAAGTGGGCTGAATTCAAACCGTACAATGGTTTCTCGTTGGACTTTACCATCGACTTTAACCATCCGGCGATTGATTCCAGCACCCAACGCTATGCGATGAACTTCTCTGCTGATGCGTTTATGCGCCAGATCAGCCGAGCCCGTACATTTGGCTTCATGCGTGATATCGAATATCTGCAGTCCCGCGGCCTGTGCCTGGGCGGCAGCTTCGATTGTGCCATCGTTGTTGACGATTATCGCGTACTGAACGAAGACGGCCTGCGTTTCGAAGATGAATTCGTTCGTCACAAAATGCTGGATGCTATCGGCGACCTGTTCATGTGTGGTCACAACATCATTGGTGCATTTACCGCGTTCAAATCCGGTCATGCGCTGAACAACAAACTGTTGCAGGCCGTCCTGGCAAAACAGGAAGCCTGGGAATATGTGACCTTCGAAGACGAAGCAGAACTGCCGCTGGCTTTCAAAGCGCCAAACATGGTTCTGGCGTAACGGTTCACGCCGTTTCGTAAAAAATCGACTGGTTAACCTGGTACTCTCTCCGACCAGGGAGACCAGTCGTTTTTATTTTTACCCTTCTTAGTTTGCCCCAGCGTTATCTCTCGTTTGTCTTACGCAGAAAATGTGTGCGTTAGCTGCATTCTTGACCGTTTTTCCCCGCGGCGGCACCTCATTCCTGCTGATGTATATTGGCTTTAGTGGTACTATCTGGGCGCTAAAAAGAATAACTGAACTCAGCCTCTGCAAGGCTGGCTTATTAGGTGGAGCAGGTGAGCGGAATACTGACGCGCTGGCGACAATTTGGCAGACGTTACTTCTGGCCGCATCTCTTATTAGGGATGGTCGCGGCGAGTTTCGGCTTGCCTGCGCTCAGCAACAGTGCCGAAGCGGCGACGCCCGCAAAAACCTCCACCACCAAACACGATCTCAACTCGCGGGTTAACTTCACTAACCTTGCGTGGCTTGAAGCCAACCGCCGCCCAAACTTCTCCGTCGATTACTGGCACCAGCACGCTATCCGCACGGTTATCCGCCATCTGTCCTTCGCGATGGCACCGCAGGCCATGCCTGTTGCGGAAGAGGCGCTGCCGGTGCAGGCTCAGCATCTTGCCCTGCTGGACACGCTCAACGCGCTGCTTACGCAGGACAGCCAGCCGCCGGTCATGGTTCGTCAGACAACGCAGCGTGCGTTTGTTTCACCTGTTTCATTCTCTGTTTCAACCTGGATTAGCCAGGCCCACGGCATTCGCGCCGGGCCGCAGCGCCTCAGCTAAATTAACTTTTTCAATACCTTAATTTATCTGCCCATACTGGGGCGTTTGAGAATTTATTATGCTAATCAAATTGTTAACTAAAGTTTTTGGTAGTCGTAACGATCGTACCCTGCGCCGTATGCGCAAAGCTGTTGCCGTCATCAACGGTATGGAACCGGCGATGGAGAAGCTCTCTGATGACGAGCTGAAAGCGAAAACGGCGGAATTCCGCGCTCGTCTGGAAAAAGGTGAAACCTTAGAAAGCCTGATCCCGGAAGCGTTTGCTGTCGTGCGCGAAGCGAGTAAGCGCGTATTCGGCATGCGCCACTTCGACGTCCAGCTACTGGGTGGTATGGTGCTCAACGAGCGCTGCATCGCGGAAATGCGTACCGGTGAAGGTAAAACCCTGACCGCAACGCTGCCGGCTTACCTGAACGCGCTGACCGGTAAAGGCGTTCACGTCGTTACCGTCAACGACTATCTGGCGCAGCGTGACGCCGAAAACAACCGCCCACTGTTCGAATTCCTCGGTATGACCGTCGGTATCAACATGTCCGGCCTGCCTGCGCCAGCCAAGCGCGAAGCATATAACGCGGACATCACCTACGGCACCAACAACGAATACGGCTTCGACTACCTGCGTGACAACATGGCGTTCAGCCCGGAAGAGCGCGTCCAGCGTAAACTGCACTATGCGCTGGTGGATGAGGTTGACTCCATCCTGATCGATGAAGCGCGTACTCCGCTGATCATCTCCGGCCCGGCTGAAGACAGCTCCGAGATGTACCGTAAAGTCGACAAAATCATTCCACACCTGCTGCGTCAGGAGAAAGAGGACTCGGATACCTTCCAGGGTGAAGGCCACTTCTCCGTAGATGAAAAAGCGCGCCAGGTGAACCTGACCGAGCGTGGTCTGGTGAAAATTGAAGAGCTGCTGGTCGCTGAAGGCATCATGGAAGAGGGCGAGTCCCTGTACTCTCCGAGCAATATCATGCTGATGCACCACGTGACCGCTGCACTGCGCGCCCACGCGCTGTTCACCCGCGACGTCGATTACATCGTTAAAGACGGCGAAGTGATCATCGTCGATGAACACACCGGCCGTACCATGCAGGGACGTCGCTGGTCTGACGGTCTGCACCAGGCTGTGGAAGCCAAAGAAGGTGTGGATATTCAGAATGAAAACCAGACGCTGGCGTCTATCACCTTCCAGAACTACTTCCGTCTGTATGAGAAGCTGGCAGGGATGACCGGTACTGCTGATACCGAAGCGTTTGAATTCAGCTCCATCTACAAGCTGGATACCGTGGTCGTTCCAACCAACCGTCCAATGATCCGTAAGGATATGCCGGACCTGGTGTACATGACCGAAGCGGAAAAAATTCAGGCGATCATCGAAGATATTCGCGACCGTACTGCGAATGGTCAGCCGGTTCTGGTGGGGACCATCTCCATCGAGAAATCCGAAGTGGTTTCTCACGAGCTGACTAAAGCGGGTATCAAACACAACGTTCTGAACGCCAAATTCCACGCCAAAGAAGCGGACATTGTTGCGCAGGCGGGTTATCCGGCTGCCGTAACCATCGCCACCAACATGGCGGGTCGTGGTACCGATATTATGCTGGGTGGTAGCTGGCAGGCTGAAGTGGCGGAGCTGGAAAACCCAACGCCAGAACAGATTGCCCAGATCAAAGCCGACTGGCAGGTTCGTCATGATGCCGTTCTGGCGTCCGGCGGTCTGCACATCATCGGTACAGAGCGTCACGAGTCTCGTCGTATCGATAACCAGCTGCGTGGCCGTGCGGGTCGTCAGGGTGATGCCGGTTCATCCCGCTTCTACCTGTCTATGGAAGATGCGCTGATGCGTATTTTCGCCTCCGACCGCGTGTCCGGCATGATGCGTAAGCTGGGGATGAAGCCAGGCGAAGCCATCGAGCACCCGTGGGTGACTAAAGCGATCGCTAACGCACAGCGTAAAGTGGAAAGCCGCAACTTTGATATTCGTAAGCAGCTGCTGGAATATGATGATGTGGCTAACGATCAGCGTCGTGCGATCTACACCCAGCGTAACGAACTGCTGGACGTGTCCGACGTGAGCGAAACCATCAACAGCATTCGTGAAGACGTGTTTAAAGCCACCATCGACGCGCATATTCCACCGCAGTCTCTGGAAGAGATGTGGGATATCGAAGGCCTGCAGGAACGTCTGAAAAATGACTTTGACCTCGATCTGCCAATCAAAGAGTGGCTGGATAAAGAGCCTGAGCTGCACGAAGAGACCCTTCGTGAACGTATCTTTGAAACCGCGCTGGACGTCTACAAGCGTAAGGAAGAGGTTGTTGGCGCTGAAATGATGCGTCACTTCGAAAAAGGCGTGATGCTGCAGACGCTGGACTCCCTGTGGAAAGAGCACCTGGCGGCGATGGACTACCTGCGTCAGGGTATCCACCTGCGTGGCTATGCGCAGAAAGATCCGAAGCAGGAATACAAGCGTGAATCCTTCTCCATGTTTGCCTCTATGCTGGAGTCACTGAAGTATGAAGTGATCAGCACCCTGAGCAAGGTTCAGGTGCGTATGCCGGAAGAAGTGGAAGCGATGGAGCAGCAGCGTCGTGAAGAAGCCGAGCGTCTGGCACAGATGCAGCAGCTGAGTCATCAGACCGACGACAGCGAAGCCGCAGCGGCGATCGCCGCGCAGACCGGCGATCGTAAAGTGGGTCGTAACGATCCGTGCCCGTGTGGTTCCGGTAAAAAGTACAAGGCGTGCCACGGCCGTCTGAGCTAAGTTCATAAAAAAACAAAAAGGCGCAGAAATCTGCGCCTTTTTTATGAAAGTGACAATATGAAAATACTGCAAATTGCCGTCGGGATTATTCGCAACCCGCAAAACCAAATCTTTATCACCCAGCGCGCTGCCGACGCCCATATGGCGAACAAGTGGGAGTTTCCGGGCGGTAAAATCGAGTCAGGTGAAACGCCGGAAGAGGCGCTGGTTCGGGAGCTTCAGGAAGAGGTGGGGATCACGCCGCTTGGCGCAACGCTGTTTGATAAGCTTGAGTACCAGTTTCCTGACAGGCACATCACGCTGTGGTTCTGGCTGGTGGAAAACTGGGAAGGTGAACCCTGGGGAAAAGAGGGACAGCCGGGTAACTGGGTGGAACTTCAGGCAAGTGATGCCGAAAAATTCCCGCCAGCTAATGAGCCCGTGATCCTGCGGTTAGTCGCACAACCATAGGCCTGCCAGGCGAAGCGCCAGCAGGCTTTACAGATTACTGCTGGGTTTCGCTCCAGTCATCGCTGTCCGAGAGATCGCCTTCGCTTGGAATGCGTTTCTCTTCCGCCGCCCATTCGCCCAGGTCAATGAGCTGACAGCGCTTGCAGCAGAATGGGCGGAACGGACTGACTTCGCCCCAGACAACGGTTTTGCCACAGGTTGGGCAGCTTACGGTGGTGACATCAGACATCGGCACTCCTTAACAACAGGCCAGTTCAAAATCGAGACGTTCCGGCACGGTGCCATTTTCACTGTCCAGCGGCATAAAGCGAATCGCAAAGCGGCTCTTATGCCCGGAAATCTGTGGGTAAAGCTGTTCGCCGAGAGACAGATTGAGACGCAGAAGATCGGCATCATCACCGTTATCCTGGAAGAAACCATTCAGGCTGGTTTGCTTGCGGAATGGCGCAGAGTTACGGATCAGATCGAGGATCAGCGACAGCGTCTGGTGCATTGGCTCCAGGCTTGCCAGCCAGCTGTTCACCTGTGCGTCACGCTGCGCCTGTGGCATATGTAGCCACATATGCAGCGTCGGCAGGTCGAAGCTGCAGCAGCCGCCAGGAATGCTCAGACGCTGGCGCACCAGGCCAATCAGGCGGTCTTCACGCAAAAACTGCCCGACGCGCGGCGCGGCCATCAGGACGGCACTGCTGCTTTTCAACTGCTGGCGGAGTGCGTCGATACGGCTCTGATCTACGCCGGGCACCTCTGTCCATGCCTGCAATTTACGCTGCTGGCGCTCCAGCTCTTTGAGTAATTCTGTGCGGACATCGCCGCGTTCAATCACATCCAGCAGATCGCCTACGTTGCGGAAGAAGTGCAACGCCGTGGCATGATCGTTAACTGGCAGATGTTGTGAAAGTTGTTGAATAAGGAATTCGATGCGCAGCCAGGTGCGCATTTTTTCGTTGAGCGGATGCTCAAAAAGGATGTGTGTCGACATTATGGTTTTTCCTGTGCAACGGCCTGCGCGGCGAACGTCAGATACTGCGCGTGCAGACGGGCAACATCCGATGCAATGGCATCTGGTGCGCCGTTATTATCAATAACATCATCCGCCACGGCAAGGCGCTGAGCGCGCGTAGCCTGAGCGGCAAGAATTTGTTCAGCATGCTCCCGCGAGACGCGATCGCGCGCCATGGTTCTCTGGATTTGCGTTTCGGGTGCGACATCTATCACCAGAACCCGATCGGCTTTCTTCTGCAGATGATTTTCAACCAGTAGCGGAACTACCCACAGGACATAGGGCGAGCGGGCTGCGGCTATCTGACGCTGAGTTTCCTGGTGGATGATGGGGTGGAGCAGGGCATTAAGCCAGGCTTTTTCCGCAGAATCAGAAAAAATGCATTCGCGAAGCTGACGGCGATTTAGTGTGCCATCGGCATTGATGACTGTCTGACCAAAATGTTCTGCGATGAACTTTAGCGCGGGTGTATTGGGCTCTACCACCTGGCGGGCAATGATATCGGCATCAATAATCGTGATACCCAAACGAGAGAACGCGTCCGCAACGGTACTTTTGCCACTACCGATGCCGCCGGTTAATGCGACGATATACCCCATTAATTCAAATCCTGGGAATTATTCATTATTAAAATCAGTTGATTAAAACTCTTAGGTGCGCCAGCAACTGTTTGGTCCTGTTTACCGGCTTTTTACCAGGTAAATTTATAGGATTGTAGCGTAAAAAAAGAGAATTTCGCAGTCTTGCGGAGCAGGTATTAGTGCGTATGATAACGTCACTGGAGTTGTGCTTTTAACATATTTGCCTCTAACCCCAGGAATCCGCACATGCGTATCGAAGAAGATCTGAAGTTAGGTTTCAAAGACGTTCTTATCCGCCCTAAACGCTCTACACTGAAAAGTCGCTCAGACGTTGAACTCGAACGTCAGTTCACCTTTAAGCATTCCGGTCAGACCTGGTCTGGCGTGCCGATCATCGCCGCCAACATGGATACTGTGGGAACCTTTGAGATGGCAACTGCCCTGGCACAGTTCGACATTCTTACCGCCGTGCACAAACATTACAGCCCTGAAGAGTGGAATGCGTTTGTTGCGTCCGCGTCTGCTGACGTGGTGAAGCATGTGATGGTTTCTACCGGGACCTCCGATGCGGATTTCGAGAAGACGAAACAGATCCTGAACGCTAACCCGGCGCTCAACTTCGTTTGTATTGACGTTGCGAACGGTTACTCCGAGCACTTCGTGCAGTTCGTCAGCAAGGCGCGTGAGGCCTGGCCGACGAAAACCATCATCGCGGGCAACGTGGTGACCGGTGAAATGTGTGAAGAGCTGATCCTTTCCGGTGCAGATATCGTGAAAGTGGGTATTGGCCCGGGCTCCGTGTGCACGACCCGCGTCAAAACCGGCGTCGGTTATCCGCAGCTTTCCGCCGTCATTGAATGCGCCGATGCGGCGCACGGTCTGGGCGGTCAGATCATCAGTGATGGCGGCTGTACCATGCCGGGCGACGTTGCGAAAGCCTTCGGCGGCGGCGCCGACTTCGTGATGCTCGGCGGTATGCTGGCAGGCCACGAAGAGAGCGGTGGTACCGTTGTTGAAGAGAACGGCGAGAAATTTATGCTGTTCTACGGCATGAGCTCTGAATCCGCGATGACCCGTCACGTCGGTGGCGTGGCAAAATACCGTGCGGCGGAAGGTAAAACCGTGAAGCTGCCTCTGCGTGGCCCGGTTGAATACACCGCGCGCGATATCCTCGGCGGCCTGCGCTCGGCCTGCACCTACGTTGGGGCATCCCGCCTGAAAGAGCTGACTAAACGTACGACGTTTATTCGCGTTCAGGAACAGGAAAACCGCGTATTCAACAGCCTGTAATGGCTTCTGCTGGCGCATGCCCGTGCGCCAGCGCTGTTCAGCACTATCCCGCGCTCATCGCATCCCCCAGATGGAAAATCGGCAGATACATTGCCACTACCAGCGTGCCGATGATGACCCCTGTCACAATCAGAAGCACTGGCTCGAGAAGTGCCGCCAGATGATCTGCCCGTTGAAAGGTCTGTTCCGTGTGGTGCCGGGCGAGATTTGCCAGCATGATGTCCAGCGCACCTGACATTTCACCGGTTCGTAAAAGCTGAATACACAGCGGGGTAAAGATGGCCGCTTTCTGAAAGGATGACCAGACGGGGAGACCTTTTTCAATGTCCTCCCGAACGCTGTGGAGTATCCCCCGCCAGTAACAACTTTCAACGGTCTCCTCTGCGCTCTCCAGACCCTGTAAAAAGGGGATCCCTGCCTGCTGCGTGAGTGACAGCACGGTAAAGATGTGTCCCAGTTTTTGGCCTTTTGCCAGCGCGCCCATCACGGGCATGTGCATCAGCATGCGCTGCCAGCGAGGGTTCTTCCGCAGTGCCCAGGCGGCGGCTAAGGGCGTTAATAACGCGGCGAACAACGCGAGGGCATAGGACTGGATAAATGCGGCCATCCCCATGACCATTTGCGTCAGCATCGGGAGCGGCGTGTTAAACGTTTTGTAGATCGCGGCAAACTCGGGCAAGACCAGAATGACCATCGCCAGCACCACGAGTACGGCCAGCGTCAGGACGATCGCCGGATAGCGCAGGGCCTTTTTCACCTTATCTCTGAGCTGCTGCTGCGCTTTTTGCTGCTGCGCGAGCTGGCGGCAGCACTCCTCCAGTTTCCCTGTGAGCTCACCGGTTTTCACCATCGAGACATGCAGCGGGCTAAACACCGCTGGCCACTTTTTTAGCGACTCAGAAAAGGGGGAGCCCTCACTGAGCTCATCGGCAATGCTTTGCAGCAGCGCCTGCCACGGTTTTAACGGATGTTGCTCTGCCAGCATCTGCAGGCTGTGGGACAACGTCAGCCCCGCCTGCAGAAGCGTTGCGAGCTGGCGAAACATCTCGCAGCAGTGATGCGGCTGCCAGCGGTGTCGCTGAGCGCATCGGGTCAGCGCCAGAGGATGGAGATCGCTACGCATCAGCCTGGTGAAGGCGGCAGTGCGGTCTATGGCCCAGAGTGTTCCGCTTCGGGGTTCTCCTTCTTTGGTGAGCGCTCGCCAGCGCCAGAGCTGATTAGCAGCCATCCGGCATTCCCAGCACGCGCACCAGCTCTTCGATCGTGGTCAGCCCTTGTTCTACGGCCATGCAGCCGTGCTCAAAAAGAGAAATCATTCCCGCCTGCCGGGCACTCGCCTCTATCACTTCGATTCCCGCCCCGCTGGCAATGGCCTGACGCAGGGCATTGTCGATCGCCAGCACTTCAAAAATGGCCACGCGGCCATAAAAACCGTGATAACAGCGATCGCAGCCGGTGGGCTGCCAGCGTGGAAGCGGTCTGGACCATACGGCGCGCGGTAATTCAGCATGCTCGCTGGCTTCCCGGCGACAGTGCGGACACAAACGCCGGACCAGTCTCTGGGCAATCACCATCGACAGCGCGGAAGATATCATCCAGCGCGCAACGCCCATCTGCTCCAGGCGAATCAGGGTTTCCGTCGTTGAGTTGGTGTGCAGCGTTGACAGCACCAGATGACCGGTCTGAGCGGCATTAATGGCAATTTCTGCCGTTTCGCCGTCACGGATTTCGCCGACCATAATGATGTCTGGATCTTGACGCAGCAGCGCCCTCAGCACGCTCTGGAATGTTAAACCCGCCCGGGGATTAATCTGCGTCTGGTTTAATCCCGCAAGGGGGATCTCAATGGGATCCTCTACGCTACAGATGTTGACGTCGGGGGTGTTACGCGCCTGCAGCGCGCTGTACAGCGTCACGGTTTTGCCGCTGCCGGTAGGGCCGGTGACCAGAATCAGCCCCTGCGGCTGGTGGAGGACCTCATTAAAACAGGCCAGTTGTTCTGCGCTCATACCAAGCGCTTTCGGCTCAAGAGCCTGCTGAACCTGATGCAGCAGACGCAGCACAATTTTCTCACCACCGTTGCAGGGAAGCGTTGCGATCCGAAACGAGACCGGCGCGTTTGCCAGCTCAATCGTAAACTGACCGTCCTGAGGTAAACGACGTTCAGCAATATCCAGATTACCCAGCACCTTTAAACGAGCGCTGAACAGGCTTGCCTGCGAGGCGGAAAGCGGAGGCTGGGGACAAAGAACCCCGTCGATGCGTAAACGGATCTGGCATGCATGCTCCATCGGTTCGATATGAATGTCGGAGGCGCGCTGGCTGATTGCCTGCTGCAGCGTGTGGTTGAGGATATCCACCGTCGAGTGTGTTTGCGAAACGACGGGCAGATGCGATTGTGACGTTAGCTGCCGGTGTTTTTCCATGCGCTCAGCGCTCCAGCACTCAATATCAATCCGTTTCTGGGTCGCGAAGCGCAGCGCCTCCATGAGTTCAGCCGCGGGGCTGCCCACGACGGCGATGCTGACCATGTCACTGTCGCTGGTGAGCAGCAGAGCGTGATGGCGCTGACAAAGCGCCACGAGTTGATCGGTATTCATTATCCGCTCCTCAGTTATTGTCGAAGCGGAAAACATCTTCGCAGGCCTGTTTCAGGGCGCTGTCAGCACTGATGTTGCAGTCGCGCGTCCAGCCCGTCATACCGTTACCGTCGTTCCACTGCGGCGTCATGACCACTTCCAGCCCGTTAAGACTCTCCTGTCCTGTTAAGGTCACGGTCCCTTTCGCCACGCTCATTCCTGAAACGTAGCGTGTCGTGGTGGGAGAGGGGATACCGTTACTGCCCGCATCGCAGCTCTCCACGCCACCGTGATCCAGCGCGCAAAGCTCAATGGCCGTACGGTAGGGAACGAAGGTTTGCAGCATATCGGTCAGCGCCGCCTTGCGCAGGTAGTTCTGATAGGCGGGAACGCCGATGGCGCTCAGAATCGCAATGATGCCAATGACCACCATCAGCTCAATGAGTGTGAATCCTTGTTGTCTGTCCATATCTGCTCCTTATGCAAAGTGGCGCTACTTTGTCAGTGGGAAAGAGCAGAAACGAGAGGCAAAAAAGGGAACGGGAAGGAGGCTTCAGAGAATTTTTTCAGTGTTGCAGGGCAGAACAGTGGATCTGCGAGCGGGGCTGAAATTCCCCTCTCCGGGTGGAGAGGGGAGAATGCGTTATTTGAAGCGCATTGAGAGGTCGAGGGCGCGAACGTGTTTGGTCAGCGCGCCGACGGAAATGTAATCCACGCCGGTTTCGGCGAATTCACGGATCGTTTCGAAAGTGACGTTCCCGGACACTTCAAGCTGGGCCCGGCCGTTAGTCAGTTTTACCGCCTCGCGCATCTGCTCTGTTTCGAAGTTATCGAGCATGATGATATCGGCCCCGGCCTTAATCGCCTGCTCCAGCTCTTCCAGGCTTTCGACTTCTACCTCGACAGGCACATCCGGGTGCAGCCAGAAGGCTTTCTCCACCGCCTGACGCACGGAGCCAGAGGCAATAATGTGGTTCTCTTTAATGAGGAAGGCGTCGGATAAGCCCAGGCGATGGTTAGCGCCGCCGCCGCAGAGCACCGCATACTTCAGCGCGGTACGCAGGCCCGGCAGCGTTTTGCGGGTATCCAGCAGCTGGGTGCGGGTACCGGCCAGCAGGTCAACGTAGCGATGCACTTCACTGGCCACGCCAGAGAGCGTTTGTACAAAATTGAGCGCAGTACGTTCGCCGGTCAGCAAGACGCGGGAAGGACCGTCCAGTTCAAACAGCGCCTGGTTTGCCGTAATTGCATCGCCGTCTTCAACGTGCCAGATAATCTGCACATCATCACCCGCCAGCTGGGTAAAGACCTCTTCAACCCAACGCTTGCCGCAAAAAACGCCGTCTTCACGGGTGATAATGACCGCGTGCGAGCGCGTCTCTTTTGGCAACAATTGTGCGGTAATATCCTTATCAGCGTTAACGTCACCGCCCAGATCTTCTTTTAAAGCATGGGAGACGCTTGCCGGAATATCCATATTAATACGTTCCAGAAGCGCTTCACGTCGGTGGTCGGGGTTGTAGCGGCGAGGCGGCATGATAAAACTCCAAATTGGTAACGAATCATAATATTGAAACATGCTACTCTGAACCGAGTCATTGCACCATACAGAAGGAGTTCCAGCATGTTGTTAGAAAACGGATGGCTGGTGGATGCGCGGCACGTGCCCTCGCCGCACCACGATTGCCGCCCGGAGGATGAAAAGCCCACACTGCTGGTGGTTCATAATATTAGTCTCCCGCCGGGGGAATTTGGCGGCCCGTGGATCGATGCGTTATTCACGGGAACTATTGATCCCGATGCTCATCCCTTCTTTGCTGAAATTGCACATCTGCACGTATCGGCTCACTGCCTGATTCGTCGCGATGGTGAAGTGGTTCAGTATGTTCCCTTTGATAAGCGCGCCTGGCATGCCGGCGTGTCGATGTATCACGGGCGCGAACGGTGCAACGATTTTTCTATCGGGATCGAAATGGAAGGCACGGATACTACGCCCTACACCGATTCACAGTATCAACGGCTAGCGGCAGTGACCCGCACGCTTATTGGACTCTACCCGGCTATCGCCGACAATATCACGGGACACAGTGATATTGCCCCGGAGAGAAAAACCGATCCCGGCCCGGCCTTTGACTGGCCCCGGTTTCGCGCCATGCTCACCGCGTCGTCAGAATAAGGAGATACCATGACGTTGTTTACCATGCTGCTGGTTATCATCGCTGAACGCCTGTTCAAGCTCGGCGAGCACTGGCATCTGGATCACCGGCTGGAGGTGTTATTCCGCCGTATTAAACATTTTTCCATGCTGCGCACGCTGCTGATGATGGCAGGGGTGATGGTCATTACGTTCCTGCTCCTGCGCTCGCTGTACGGACTCTTTTTCAACGTGCCGCTGCTGGTGGTGTGGATCCTGCTTGGAGTGCTATGCATTGGCGCAGGCAAGGTGCGTTTACACTATCACGCATACCTGAAAGCCGCCTCCCGTGACGATGCCCATGCGCGCGGTGCCATGGCGAGCGAGCTGACGATGATCCACGGCGTGCCGCCGGACTGCGACGAGCGCGAATTCCTGCGCGAGCTGCAAAACGCGCTGCTGTGGATTAACTTCCGTTACTATCTTGCGCCGCTGTTCTGGTTTGTAGTGGGTGGCCCGCTGGGGCCGGTGCTGCTGATGGGATATGCGTTCCTGCGCGCCTGGCAGACCTGGCTTGCCCGTTATCTGACGCCGCATGAACGCCTGCAGTCCGGTATTGACGCCATCCTGCACGTGCTCGACTGGCTCCCGGTGCGTCTGGTAGGCGTGGTGTACGCGTTAATTGGTCACGGTGAAAAAGCGCTGCCCGCATGGTTCGCTTCTCTTGCCGATCGCCATACGTCGCAGTACCAGGTGCTAACGCGTCTGGCGCAGTTCTCGCTGGCGCGTGAGCCGCATACCGACAAGATTGAAACGCCGAAGGCCGCTGTCTCCATGGCGAAGAAAACGTCGTTTGTGGTGGTGGTTATCGTGGCGCTGCTGACGATTTACGGCACGCTGGTGTAGGCCAGCGCGCCGCAAAGGCTAAAGCGTATCCGCGGACGGGATGCCGAAATCAGGCATCCCGTTTTCATTCCAGCGGACGAGCTTCAGTCGAGTATGGCGATTCGGATCGTACAGCGGGTCGCCCTCAATTTCGGTGTAATTCCGCGCGTGATACACCAGCACATCTTCTCCTTCCGGCGTTTGCGTAAAGCTGTTGTGCCCCGGGCCGAACTGGCGGTTTTCATAGCTGGTAACGAACACCGGACGCGGGGATTTGTGCCAGTTTGCCGGGTTTTGCGGATCGGCATTCAGGTCTATCCACAGTAGACCCATGCAGTAGTTCTCGTCGGTCGCGCTGGCGGAGTAGCTGATAAACAGCTTATTGCCGTGAACCAGCACCGCCGGGCCTTCGTTGACCCAAAACCCGCGACGCTCCCAGTCATACTCCGGCTTGCTGAGCATCACCGGCTCGCCTTTCTGCGTCCAGGGGTTCTTCATTTCACAGAGATAAAGATTGGAGTTTCCGGTGATGTCCGGCGCTTTTTGCGCCCACAGATACCAGCGTTTCCCCTGATGAACAAAGGTGGTGGCGTCCAGAGCGAAGGTATCGAAAGGCGTTTTGATTTGCCCTTTCTCCACCCACGTGCCGGTTAGCGGATCGCCGTCGGCACATTCAATGGCGAACATACGGTGCTGGAACATTCCGAGCGCGTCGAGCGCCTGGGTGTGCGTCGCAGCAAAATAGATGTACCACTTCCCGTCAATGTGATGCAGTTCCGGCGCCCAGATCAGCTGGCTCATCGGGCCGGTGTCGGGCTTGCGCCAGACCACCACTTCTTCGGCATTACGTAAGCCTTCAAGAGACTCTGCGCGGCGGATTGCCAGCCTGTCGTACTCCGGCACGGAGGCGATAAAATAGTACTGCCCCTCGTGGCGTAAAATGTACGGATCGGCGCGTTGTTCAATAAACGGGTTTGGCCAGGTTTGCATTCGGCTTTCCTTATTTTGTCTCAGCGACTTTGAGTTCCTGATAATCGTTCAGCTCGCGGTAGTTATTGCGACGCTTTTCCAGATCGGACTGGATCTGCTTCATGGTTTCGCGGTCCACTTTCAGCAGGCGCACCACGCTCGCGGTAATCAAGTATCCAATGCCGGGAATGACGGTAAAGAGCAGCACGATCCCATTAATGGCGTTCGCGCTCTGCGCTTTTGCGCCCGCGTCATAACCGTACCAGGAGAGCAGGAAGCCGACCATCGACCCGGCAATCGCCAGCCCCAGCTTCAGGAAGAAGATGTTGCCGGAGAAGCTGATCCCCGTGATGCGCTTACCGGTCTTCCACTCGCCGTAGTCGTCCACGTCGGCCATCAGCGACCAGTGCAGCGGAGACGGGATCTGGTGCAGGATGTTCAGCAGGAAGTAGAGCACCACGATGGTGACGGTGGCTTTCGGGTCGAAGAAATAAAAGGCGGTTGAGAAAATCGCCAGAACGATATTGGTCCAGAAGAAGACCTTGAGCTTACACCAGCGGTCGGTCAGCACTTTTGCCAGCACGCTGCCGAGCATCATGCCGACCACGCCCAGGCTGATAAACAGCGTGGCGAAATGGGTGCTCTGGCCCATCACCCAGGTGACGTAATACATGGTGGCCGCCATGCGGATAAAGCCCGGGCAGACGTTGCACAGGGTCAGGAGCAGAATGCGTACCCACTGGTCGTTCTTCCACACGTCTTTGAGATCGTTTTTCAGCTCGTCGTTGGTCTGTACCGCCGGACGCACGCGCTCGCGCACGGTGGCGAAGCAGAACAGGAACATGCAGGTCCCAATCAGCGCCAGGACGGTCATCGCCATCTGGTAGCCTTTGGCTTTGTTATCCCCGCCAAACCAGTCGGCCATCGGCAGCAGCGTTAATGAGAGCAGCAGCGTGGCGATGCCCACCAGCACGAAGCGATACGACTGGCAGGCCACGCGCTCTTTTGGATCGTTGGTGATCACCCCGCCCAGCGAGCAGTAGGGAATGTTGATGGCCGTATAGGTCAAAGAGAGCAGGAAGTAGGTGACAAACGCATAGATAACTTTGCTGTTATAGCTCCACTCCGGCGTGGTGAACATCAGAATGCTGAACAGCGCGTAGGGGAAGGCGATCCACAGCAGCCATGGACGAAACCGGCCATATTTGCTGCGGGTACGGTCAGCAATCGCGCCCATGATCGGGTCCGTTACGGCGTCAATCACGCGCACGGAAAGCAGCAGCACGCCGACCAGCGCAGGGGCGAGGCCAAAAATATCCGTATAAAAATAGTTAACAAACAGCATGATGGCGCCGAAGATGATGTTGCATCCCGCGTCGCCCATCCCATAGCCGATCTTTTCTTTTACTGACAGTGTGTTGGTATCCATCGACAGCTCTCCGGTTTACGGTATGGAGAGAATTATTCGCTGGCAAAGGAATATATGCGTTGCAGTATCAGGGCGGTGATATGGATAAATGCGCTGTGGGCATGAAAGTGTGAGGGAGGTAACAACGCGCGGCACCCGCAAAAGCAGGTGCCGCGAAGAGAGGCTTAGTGTGCCTTCATGGCATTACGGCTTTTCTGACTGAACAGATAGCCCACGCCCAGGATCGCAATCCAGACCGGGATCAGGTAGACGGAAATCGCCATACCCGGGGTGATCAGCATAATCACCAGCACGGCTGCCATAAACAGCAGGCAGATCCAGTTACCCAGCGGATAGAGCAGGGCAGGGAAGCGCGTGGTGACGCCCTGCTGCTGCTTGGCGCGGCGGAACTTCATGTGCGCCAGGCTGATCATGGCCCAGTTGATGACCAGGGCAGAGACCACCAGCGCCATCAGCAGGCCAAACGCCGATTCCGGAGCCATGTAGTTAATGAGCACGCACAGCGCGGTCACAACCGCCGAAACAAGAATCGTGTTTACCGGCACGCCGCGCTTATCGACGTTGAGCAGCGCTTTTGGCGCGTTGCCCTGCTGGGCCAGGCCGAACAGCATGCGGCTGTTGCAGTATACGCAGCTGTTGTAAACGGAGAGCGCTGCGGTCAGCACCACGATGTTCAGGGCGTTAGCGACAAAGGTGTCGCCCAGCTCGTGGAAGATCAGCACAAACGGGCTGGTGTCGGCGGTCACGCGCGTCCACGGCAGCAGGGAGAGCAGCACGGCCAATGAGCCCACATAGAAGATCAGAATGCGGTAGATAACCTGGTTAGTGGCTTTCGGAATGCTTTGCTCCGGGTTGTCGGCTTCAGCAGCGGTGATGCCCACGAGTTCCAGACCGCCGAAGGAGAACATAATGATGGCCATCATCATCACCAGGCCGGTCATGCCGTGAGGCAGGAATCCGCCCTGTTCCCAGAGGTTGCGCACGGTTGCCTGCGGGCCGCCGTTGCCGCTGAACAGCAGCCAGCCGCCGAAGATAATCATCGCCACTACGGCAATGACCTTGATGATGGCAAACCAGAACTCCATTTCACCGAACACTTTTACGTTGGTCAGGTTAATGGCGTTAATAATGACGAAGAAAGCGGCTGCGGAAGCCCAGGTTGGGATCTCGGGATACCAGAACTGAATGTATTTCCCGACGGCGGTAAGCTCAGCCATGGCAACCAGAACGTACAGGACCCAGTAGTTCCAGCCCGAGGCGAAACCGGCAAAGCTGCCCCAGTATTTATAGGCAAAGTGGCTGAAGGAGCCTGCGACCGGCTCTTCAACGACCATTTCACCCAGCTGGCGCATAATCAGAAAGGCAATAAAGCCCGCAATCGCGTAACCCAAAATAATGCCGGGACCGGCTGACTGGATAACGGATGCGCTGCCCAGAAACAGGCCGGTACCAATCGCACCGCCCAGTGCGATGAGCTGTATATGGCGGTTTTTAAGCCCGCGCTTTAGCTGATCGCCGTGCTGTTGAGCTTCCATTTGAAACCTCGTGTGTGGTTGTTATGTTCACGCTGTGCGTGTGTAATTATGAAAATCCATATTCTGTATTTATTTCTTTACGGTTAACGAGACCGAAAAAAGCGGAGATGGCTTCCGTAAGCGCCAGAATAGTGATAAGTGCCTGCGAATGCACCTGCTTTATGAAGGGGTGATGACGACTTGAATAAAAAGAAAGCATTTGTAAATCGGCCCGCTCGTTGTTCCTCACCCAACCTATAGAATAGAAATGCGCCTTAAGTGGGCGAATTTTCATTATTTGCCTTGTTGAATCGCTTCAGATTGCAAAAACCCTCGTTTCATTATGGTTAAAACTCCCTCTTTGGGAGTAATCAACTCATTTGTGCAAAGTTACATTTCTGAAACGTTATTTCTGTAAGGTTGTTAAAATGTGCAGGGTTTACTGATTTCAATCAAAACCAATATGGACAGAAGGTGAATACTTTGTTACTTTAGCGATACGAAATAGAAATTGGTAAGACCAATTGACTCCGGGCAAAAAGGCGTAAGACAGGGAATATGGCCTACAGCAAAATTCGCCAACCAAAACTATCTGATGTGATTGAGCAGCAGCTGGAGTTTTTAATCCTCGAAGGGACTCTGCGCCCGGGTGAGAAACTTCCGCCAGAACGCGAGCTGGCAAAACAGTTCGACGTTTCACGTCCCTCTCTGCGTGAGGCGATTCAACGTCTCGAAGCAAAGGGCTTGCTGCTTCGTCGCCAGGGCGGCGGAACCTTTGTGCAAAACAGCCTGTGGCAGAGCTTCAGCGATCCGCTGGTAGAACTTCTCTCTGACCACCCAGAATCCCAGTTTGATCTGCTTGAGACCCGTCACGCGCTTGAAGGTATTGCGGCCTATTACGCCGCCCTTCGCAGCACTGATGAAGATCGCGTGCGTATCCGCGAACTGCATCAGGCCATTGAACGGGCACAGCAGTCCGGCGATTTAGACGCCGAGTCCAGCGCCGTCGTCCAGTATCAAATTGCCGTCACCGAAGCGGCCCACAACGTGGTGCTCCTCCATCTGCTACGCTGCATGGAGCCCATGCTGGCCCAGAACGTTCGTCAAAATTTTGAATTGTTGTATGCCCGTCGGGACATGCTCCCACTGGTAAGCAACCATCGCACCCGAGTATTCGAGGCGATAATGGCCGGGGAACCGGAGCAGGCGCGCGAAGCGTCGCACCGCCATCTGGCTTTCATTGAGGAAATCTTGCTGGACCGCAGCCGTGAACAATCGCGTCGCGAACGTTCATTACGCCGCATACAGCAACGAAAGGATTAAGCGCCAGGTACTTTTAGAGCGCGGCAACTAAACGCAGAACCTGTCTTATTGTGTTTTCTGGCGAAAATACAATGGGACAGGTTCCAGACAAATCAACGTATTAGATAGATAAGGAATACCCCCATGTCAGAACGTCTCCAAAATGACGTGGATCCGATCGAAACTCGCGACTGGCTACAGGCGATCGAATCGGTCATCCGTGAAGAAGGTGTTGAGCGCGCTCAGTATCTGATTGATCAGCTGCTTTCTGAAGCCCGCAAAGGCGGCGTGAAGGTTGCTTCAGGTGCAGGGGCTAGCAACTACGTAAACACGATTGCCGTCGAAGACGAACCGGAATACCCGGGCAATCTGGATCTGGAACGTCGTATCCGTTCTGCAATCCGCTGGAACGCCATCATGACCGTTCTGCGCGCATCCAAGAAAGACCTGGAACTGGGTGGCCACATGGCGTCCTTCCAGTCTTCTGCGACCGTTTACGAAGTGTGCTTCAACCACTTCTTCCGTGCAGCGAACGAGAAAGACGGCGGCGATCTGGTGTACTTCCAGGGCCACATCTCTCCGGGCATCTATGCACGTGCATTCCTGGAAGGTCGTCTGACTGAAGAGCAGATGAACAACTTCCGTCAGGAAGTTCACGGTAAAGGTCTGTCTTCTTACCCGCACCCTAAACTGATGCCTGAATTCTGGCAGTTCCCGACCGTATCTATGGGTCTGGGCCCAATCGGTGCGATCTACCAGGCTAAATTCCTGAAATACCTGGAACACCGTGGTCTGAAAGACACCTCTGAGCAGACCGTTTACGCCTTCCTGGGCGACGGCGAAATGGATGAGCCAGAATCCAAAGGTGCGATCACCATCGCTACCCGTGAGAAGCTGGACAACCTGTGCTTCATCATCAACTGTAACCTGCAGCGTCTGGATGGTCCGGTAACCGGTAACGGCAAGATCATCAACGAACTGGAAGGCATCTTCGCTGGTGCTGGCTGGAACGTGATCAAAGTCATGTGGGGCGGTCGTTGGGATGAGCTGCTGCGTAAAGACACCAGCGGTAAACTGATCCAGCTGATGAACGAAACCGTTGACGGTGACTACCAGACCTTCAAATCCAAAGACGGTGCCTACGTTCGTGAGCACTTCTTCGGCAAATATCCTGAAACCGCAGCACTGGTTGCAGACTGGACTGATGAGCAGATCTGGGCTCTGAACCGCGGTGGTCACGATCCGAAGAAAGTCTACGCTGCACTGAAAAAAGCGCGTGAAACCAAAGGTAAAGCGACTGTAATCCTGGCCCATACCATCAAAGGTTACGGCATGGGTGATACCGCAGAAGGTAAAAACATCGCTCACCAGGTTAAGAAAATGAACATGGACGGCGTGCGTTATATCCGCGACCGTTTCAACGTTCCAGTGACCGATGAGCAGGTAGAAAACCTGTCTTACATCACCTTCCCGGAAGGGTCTGAAGAGCACAAGTACCTGCACGAACGTCGTCAGGCGCTGAAAGGCTACCTGCCAGCTCGTCAGCCAAACTTCACCGAGAAGCTGGAACTGCCAGCGCTGGAAGACTTCTCCCAGCTGCTGGAAGAGCAGAACAAAGAGATCTCTACCACTATCGCTTTCGTTCGTGCCCTGAACGTGATGCTGAAGAACAAGTCGATCAAAGATCGTCTGGTTCCAATCATCGCCGACGAAGCGCGTACTTTCGGTATGGAAGGTCTGTTCCGTCAGATCGGTATCTACAGCCCGAACGGCCAGCAGTACACTCCGCAGGACCGTGAGCAGGTTGCATACTACAAAGAAGACGAGAAAGGTCAGATCCTGCAGGAAGGTATCAACGAGCTGGGCGCAGGCGCATCCTGGCTGGCTGCTGCGACCTCTTACAGCACCAACAACCTGCCGATGATCCCGTTCTACATCTACTACTCCATGTTCGGGTTCCAGCGTATCGGTGACCTGTGCTGGCAGGCAGGCGACCAGCAGGCTCGCGGCTTCCTGGTAGGCGGTACCTCCGGTCGTACGACTCTGAACGGTGAAGGCCTGCAGCACGAAGATGGCCACAGCCACATTCAGTCTCTGACTATCCCTAACTGTATCTCTTACGATCCGTCTTACGCGTACGAAGTGGCAGTCATCATGCATGACGGTCTGCAGCGCATGTACGGTGAAGCGCAAGAGAACATTTACTACTACATCACCACCCTGAACGAAAACTACCACATGCCGGCAATGCCAGCAGGTGCCGAGGAAGGTATCCGTAAAGGTATCTACAAACTCGAAACCATCGAAGGTAGCAAAGGTAAAGTTCAGCTGCTGGGCTCCGGTTCTATCCTGCGTCACGTACGTGAAGCAGCGCAGATCCTGGCGAAAGACTACGGCGTGGGTTCCGACGTGTACTCTGTGACCTCCTTCACTGAACTGGCGCGTGATGGCCAGGATTGTGAGCGCTGGAACATGCTGCACCCACTGGAAACTCCACGCGTTCCGTACATCGCTCAGGTGATGAACGACGCGCCAGCGGTGGCGTCTACTGACTATATGAAACTGTTCGCTGAGCAGGTTCGTACTTACGTTCCAGCTGATGATTATCGCGTTCTGGGTACTGACGGCTTCGGTCGTTCTGACAGCCGCGAAAACCTGCGTCACCACTTCGAAGTTGATGCTTCTTACGTGGTTGTAGCAGCACTGGGCGAACTGGCTAAACGTGGCGAAATCGATAAGAAAGTGGTTGCGGACGCAATCACCAAATTCAACATCGATGCAGAAAAAGTTAACCCGCGTCTGGCGTAAGAGGTAAAAGAATAATGGCTATCGAAATCAATGTACCGGACATCGGGGCTGATGAAGTTGAAATCACCGAGATCCTGGTCAAAGTAGGCGACAAGGTTGAAGCTGAACAGTCGCTGATCACCGTAGAAGGCGACAAAGCCTCTATGGAAGTCCCGTCTCCTCAGGCTGGCATCGTTAAAGAGATCAAAGTCTCTGTTGGCGATAAAACCGAGACTGGCAAACTGATCATGATTTTCGATTCCGCCGACGGTGCAGCAGCTGCTGCACCTGCGCAGGAAGAGAAGAAAGCCGCTCCGGCCGCCGCTGCTCCAGCAGCTGCCGCAGCAGCAAAAGAAGTGAACGTGCCTGACATCGGCGGTGACGAAGTTGAAGTCACTGAAATTCTGGTGAAAGTGGGCGACACCGTTGCGGCTGAGCAGTCACTGATCACCGTAGAAGGCGACAAAGCCTCTATGGAAGTGCCGGCTCCGTTCGCGGGTACCGTTAAAGAGATCAAGATCAACACCGGCGACAAAGTGTCTACCGGGTCGCTTATCATGATCTTCGAAGTGGCGGGTGCAGAAGGCGCTGCCGCGCCTGCGCAGGCCGCTGCTCCGGCTCCGGCTGCTGCACCAGCAGCTGCTGGCGGCGCGAAAGACGTTAACGTACCGGACATCGGCGGTGACGAAGTTGAAGTGACCGAAGTGATGGTGAAAGTGGGCGACAAAGTTGCCGCTGAACAGTCACTGATCACCGTTGAAGGCGACAAAGCTTCTATGGAAGTGCCGGCGCCGTTCGCGGGTACCGTCAAAGAGATCAAGATCAGCACCGGCGACAAAGTGTCTACCGGCTCTCTGATCATGGTCTTCGAAGTGGAAGGCGCTGCGCCTGCCGCAGCTCCGGCTGCCGCGGCTGCTCCAGCCCCTGCTGCTGCACCGGCTCAGGCTGCTAAACCAGCCGCTGCCCCTGCTGCTAAAGCAGAAAAATCTGAGTTCGCTGAAAACGACGCTTACGTCCACGCTACCCCGCTGATTCGTCGCCTGGCGCGCGAGTTCGGTGTGAACCTGGCGAAAGTGAAAGGAACCGGCCGTAAGGGTCGTATCCTGCGCGAAGACGTTCAGACCTACGTGAAAGACGCGGTGAAACGCGCCGAAGCTGCACCTGCTGCAGCCGCCGGTGGCGGTATCCCGGGCATGCTGCCATGGCCGAAAGTGGACTTCAGCAAGTTCGGCGAAATCGAAGAAGTGGAGCTGGGCCGCATCCAGAAAATCTCTGGTGCTAACCTGAGCCGTAACTGGGTGATGATCCCGCACGTTACGCACTTCGACAAAACCGATATCACCGATCTGGAAGCGTTCCGTAAACAGCAGAACGCTGAAGCTGAGAAGCGCAAACTGGACGTGAAATTCACCCCAGTAGTCTTCATCATGAAAGCCGTTGCTGCTGCCCTTGAGCAGATGCCACGCTTCAACAGCTCCCTGTCCGAAGACGGCCAGAAGCTGACGCTGAAGAAATACATCAACATCGGTGTTGCGGTTGATACGCCAAATGGTCTGGTTGTTCCGGTCTTCAAAGACGTGAACAAGAAGAGCATCACTGAGCTGTCCCGTGAACTGACCGTGATCTCCAAGAAAGCGCGTGATGGTAAGCTGACTGCCGGCGAAATGCAGGGCGGCTGCTTCACTATCTCCAGCATCGGCGGCCTGGGTACCACCCACTTCGCACCGATTGTTAACGCGCCGGAAGTGGCTATCCTCGGTGTGTCCAAGTCCGCGATGGAGCCGGTGTGGAACGGCAAAGAGTTCGTGCCGCGTCTGATGATGCCAATCTCTCTGTCCTTCGACCACCGTGTGATCGACGGTGCTGATGGTGCGCGCTTCATCACCATCATCAACAACATGCTGAGCGACATTCGCCGCCTGGTGATGTAATCGAAAAGCCGGCCAGTCGGCCGGCTTTTTTCTGATAATCTCATGGTGTTTGTGAGGTTATTGGCGAAAGCGACAATTCGTGAGCCGTTTGTTGTTTCAAAATTGTTAACAATTTTGTAAACTGCGGGCGGATAGAACGACCCGGTGGACGACGGGTATAAATTAAGAGGTCATGATGAGCACAGAAATCAAAACTCAGGTCGTAGTACTTGGGGCAGGCCCGGCAGGTTACTCCGCAGCATTCCGTGCAGCGGATTTAGGTCTGGAAACCGTCATCGTAGAACGTTACAGCACCCTCGGCGGTGTTTGTCTGAACGTCGGCTGTATCCCTTCTAAAGCGCTGCTGCACGTGGCGAAAGTTATCGAAGAAGCCAAAGCGCTGGCTGAACACGGTATCGTCTTCGGCGAGCCGAAAACCGATATCGACAAAATTCGTACCTGGAAAGAGAAAGTTATCACTCAGCTGACCGGCGGTCTGGCGGGTATGGCCAAAGGCCGTAAAGTGAAAGTGGTAAACGGTCTGGGTAAATTCACCGGTGCGAACACCCTGGAAGTGGAAGGCGAAAACGGCAAAACCGTGATCAACTTCGACAACGCGATCATCGCGGCAGGCTCCCGCCCAATCGAACTGCCATTCATTCCGCATGAAGATCCACGCGTGTGGGATTCCACCGATGCGCTGGAGCTGAAAACCGTTCCTAAGCGTCTGCTGGTCATGGGCGGCGGTATCATCGGTCTGGAAATGGGTACCGTGTACCATGCGCTGGGTTCAGAGATCGACGTGGTTGAAATGTTCGACCAGGTTATCCCGGCTGCCGACAAAGACATCGTTAAAGTCTTCACCAAACGCATCAGCAAGAAATTCAATCTGATGCTGGAAACCAAAGTGACTGCCGTTGAAGCGAAAGAAGACGGTATTTACGTTTCCATGGAAGGCAAAAAAGCCCCATCCGAACCGCAGCGTTACGACGCCGTGCTGGTGGCTATCGGCCGTGTGCCGAACGGTAAAAACCTCGACGCGGGCAAAGCTGGCGTGGAAGTGGACGACCGTGGCTTTATCCGCGTTGACAAGCAGCTGCGCACTAACGTGCCGCACATCTTTGCTATCGGCGATATCGTCGGTCAGCCAATGCTGGCACACAAAGGTGTTCACGAAGGTCACGTTGCCGCTGAAGTTATCGCCGGCATGAAGCACTACTTCGATCCGAAAGTCATTCCATCTATCGCGTACACCGAGCCAGAAGTTGCATGGGTCGGTCTGACTGAGAAAGAAGCGAAAGAGAAAGGCATCAGCTACGAAACCGCCACCTTCCCGTGGGCTGCTTCTGGCCGTGCTATCGCTTCCGACTGCGCTGATGGTATGACCAAACTGATCTTCGACAAAGAGACTCACCGCGTCATCGGTGGTGCGATTGTCGGTACCAACGGCGGCGAGCTGCTGGGTGAAATCGGTCTGGCTATCGAAATGGGCTGTGACGCTGAAGACATCGCTCTGACCATCCACGCTCACCCGACTCTGCACGAGTCCGTGGGCCTGGCGGCAGAAGTGTTTGAAGGCAGCATCACCGACCTGCCAAACGCGAAAGCGAAGAAGAAATAAGTTTCTTCAGATGAAAAAAAGCGGCCAATGGCCGCTTTTTTTATGCGCTGCGTTCAGGGCGCCACAGGCTGCCAGGTTTTATCCGGGCTATAGGCGGCTAGCGCCCGGGCTTTCTGCTCTGAGTCGCTGCCGAGATCGGACTGGTACACTCTGTCGTCCTGGTTTATCACAAAGCTCATCACACCCGTCTGGCCATAGCTGACCGGCCACGCCACCATCGCGAAACCGTTACTCTCCGGCAGGATGCGGAAGCGATAGCCGTGATAGCCGGTACCTGGCTCTTTCGGGCTAAATGCCGGGCCGAGCGGGCTGGGCGCTTCGCCGGGCGAGGCTGGCCAGTACAAACCGTCTTTTTTGCCTTTCGAGCTGACAATCTTCTGCGCGTATTTCTGGTTCATCGCAAAATAGCTTTGCTGCGCATCAACATAGGCATGCAAGGCTTCAATGGCGGCGAGCTCGTTACGCCCGATTTCACGGGTCAGGATCTCTTCAGCCCCTTCTTTGATGTCGAACTGCCAGCCTGCAGAGGTTTTGATCACCGGGATGGGAAGCTGCCAGCCGCTGTCTCCGACAACCAGGTGCGCCGTATCTCCCTCGACAACCGTGGTATGACGGACGTTCCAGTCGCGCAGGAAGCGATCGACAGCATCCGGATCAACGCCCTCAGGGGGCAGAAAATCGCGCCAGTTCTCTCCGAGCAGGTCGGTCATCGCGCTCTCGTTTTGCTCACTGATGGCTTTGGTCAGCGCATCGGTTGCCCGATCGGGCGTGCTAAAGGACTGCTGCGCCATCACCGAGGCCGAAAGCATAAATAACACCATTCCGCTGAGTAGGTTACGTTTCATGTCGGTTCCCTTAGCGATGTCGAATTTCACGGCGTTCAGCACGTCCACCGGACGCCTGACGTGGCTGCTGCTGGCGCGCAGCGAGCTGTCTGCTTTGCGCACCGCGCTGCTGCTGCGCCTGCCAGTTCGCGGAGCGGCTGTCGTTACCGCTCAGCGCATTGGCCCGGGGCTGACTGTTTCGCTGCTGGAGAGAGCGTTGCTGCACGGGCTGCGAAACCCGCTTCTCATGTCTCTGGGAGGTGGTCTGGCGGTTTTCTCGCTGCTGCGCGGTACTCCGCTTCGCCGTCTGCGGTTTGGTGTCGTAGCCGCGGTAGTTGTTGCGCTGCGAAATCTGCTTCAGCTGTTCACCTGAGGCCTGACGCTGCACGTCTTTCGTTCCGGTGCGCGCCGTTTGCGGGAAGGTTTTGCCCGTGGATTTCTCCATCTGGCTCAGCGCGGCCTGACGCTGGCTGTCGCGATTTACCGGTTTTTGCTGCGTTGAACTGAGCCCTGTGGCTGTGTTGGTGGCGTGGAAGCGAGTGTTGAGCTGGTTAGTCGGATAGGGCACGCCTTCCCGATAGGCCGGGTTGTGCTGCCAGGTGCGGTTGGCGTCCGTCAGGCGCTGTCCGCTGATTTTATTGAAGTTCTCAACGTTGATATTGATATTGTTATCACCGTTGCGGTTATAGCCGCCGTGATTATCCCAGTCGTCATGGTGATGATCCCAGTCATCGTCATCATCCCAGTCGATGCTGCTGAAGATGGCATAGGTTGTGGCGACGCCCAGGCTGAAGCCTAAACCGTTTACGAAGCTGTTGCCAAACTGCTCCCCGGGCGTGGGCGGGAGATAGGTGGGCGGATAGGCGGCGTTTGGCCAGGTCCCGTAAACCGTATTGGGGTTATAGGTCGGGACGTAAACAACCTGCGGGTCGGCAGATTCAATTTTGATTACCGTAGGCGCGGACGTCGTCGTGGTCGTGGTTTCGGCGGTGCTGGTTTTCGCTGGCGCCGGTTTTGTCACGGTGGTGACCGTCTGCTGAGGCGTGGATTGTAACGCGCCGGTCTTCTGCGCCAGCGCGCGCAGGCGCTGAACGGAATCCATCACGTCCTTCGGCTGCGCGAGAAACGCATCACCCAGATTTTGTACCCACGGCGGGTTTTCACCCATCAGGGACATAAGCTGAGGAAACGCGACCAGCGATTTTACGCTGGGATCCCAGGGCTGGCTGGCAACGGCCTGAATCGCCGTGTCCCCTTCCATTTTAGGATTGTCTTTCGACCACTGCGCCGCCTGGATCACGTTGGCCGGATAGGTCGAGGCCATCAGGATTTGTGAGAGCAGGGCATCGGGGTAGAGCGCAACAGGGGCGACCCACTGATCGATTTGCGCGGCAGTGTAGGCTGGCGCGACAGCAGGGGCGGACTGGGCTGCGGCAGGCGCTGCCGGTGGAGCCGGTTGTTGTGTGACGGCGGCTGGCGCAGCGGGCTCCGTGGCGCGGCCTTTGACAAACATGACGCCCGAGGCGGCAAACAGCCCGGCACTGCACACAAGGACGAGCAGATGTGGCTTAAAGGGCAACTTCATAAAATGACTCCAACGAGACAAGCGTTGTGCCGTGAGGCGTTACGGTTGGCGTGAGTATTATTCACCCGTCTTTTACTGTTTTGACTTTTATTGGGAAGCGTCCGGGACGTCCGGATAAAGAGTGTGAGTATTTATTACACAATTATATCTGATGAAGAAAAAACTGAAGCGTCACGGTGCAGAAGATACCGCAAAAAAGATGCCCTGAATCCCCGCTACACCATGCTTAACGATTCAGCAAATTTTTTAATGTTGCTTTTTTGTAAACGGATTAACACTGTGCAGAAATCCTGCTATGCTGCCCGACGCGGTATCGGGCATTTACCCTACAAACTGCTGTCTCACAGGAGCGTGAAGAGAACGCCCGCCGCATATGACAATGAGAGCGAGGAGAACCGTCGTGCTAGAAGAATACCGTAAGCACGTAGCAGAACGTGCCGCCGAGGGAATTGTACCCAAACCTTTAGATGCAACCCAAATGGCCGCGCTCGTCGAGCTGCTGAAGAACCCGCCTAAGGGCGAAGAAGAATTCCTGTTAGATCTGCTGATCAACCGCGTACCGCCTGGCGTAGATGAAGCTGCCTACGTAAAAGCCGGATTCCTTGCTGCTATCGCCAAAGGCGAAGCCACCTCCCCACTGGTTACTCCTGAAAAAGCCATTGAACTGCTCGGCACCATGCAGGGTGGTTACAACATTCATCCGCTGATTGACGCGCTGGATAACGACAAGCTGGCACCGATTGCCGCTAAAGCGCTCTCTTCCACGCTGCTGATGTTCGATAACTTCTACGACGTAGAAGAAAAAGCCAAAGCGGGCAACGTCTATGCGAAGCAGGTGATGCAGTCCTGGGCTGATGCCGAATGGTTCCTGAACCGCCCAGCGCTGGCTGAAAAAATCACCGTTACCGTCTTTAAAGTGACCGGTGAAACCAACACCGATGACCTCTCTCCGGCACCGGACGCGTGGTCTCGCCCGGATATCCCTCTGCACGCTCTGGCGATGCTGAAAAACGCCCGTGAAGGTATTGAGCCGGATCAGCCGGGCAGCGTTGGCCCGATCAAACAGATCGAGTCGCTGCAGAAAAAAGGGTTCCCGCTGGCCTATGTGGGTGACGTTGTGGGTACCGGTTCTTCCCGTAAGTCCGCAACCAACTCCGTGCTGTGGTTCATGGGCGACGACATTCCGCACGTGCCAAACAAGCGCGGCGGCGGCCTGTGCCTCGGCGGCAAAATTGCGCCAATCTTCTTCAACACCATGGAAGATGCGGGCGCACTGCCGATCGAAGTGGATGTTTCTAACCTGAACATGGGCGACGTGATTGACGTTTACCCGTACAAAGGCGAAGTGCGTAACCACGAAACCAACGAGCTGCTGGCAAGCTTCGAGCTGAAAACCGACGTGCTGATCGACGAAGTGCGCGCCGGTGGCCGTATCCCGCTGATCATTGGTCGTGGCCTGACTACCAAAGCGCGCGAAGCGCTGGGTCTGCCGCACTCTGACGTTTTCCGTCAGGCGAAAGACGTTGCTGAAAGCAACCGCGGTTATTCTCTGGCACAGAAAATGGTGGGCCGCGCGTGCGGCGTAGCGGGTATTCGTCCGGGCGCGTACTGCGAGCCTAAGATGACCTCCGTGGGCTCTCAGGACACCACCGGTCCAATGACCCGTGACGAACTGAAAGACCTGGCGTGCCTGGGCTTCTCTTCTGACCTGGTGATGCAGTCCTTCTGCCACACGGCGGCCTATCCGAAGCCGGTTGACGTGACCACGCACCACACGCTGCCAGACTTCATCATGAACCGCGGCGGCGTTTCCCTGCGTCCGGGTGACGGCGTCATCCACTCCTGGCTGAACCGCATGCTGCTGCCGGATACCGTCGGTACCGGCGGTGACTCCCATACCCGTTTCCCAATCGGTATCTCCTTCCCGGCGGGCTCCGGTCTGGTGGCGTTTGCTGCTGCGACGGGCGTGATGCCGCTGGATATGCCGGAATCGGTGCTGGTGCGCTTCAAAGGTAAAATGCAGCCGGGTATCACCCTGCGCGACCTGGTTCACGCGATCCCGCTGTATGCGATTAAACAGGGCCTGCTGACCGTTGAGAAGAAAGGGAAGAAAAACATCTTCTCTGGCCGCATTCTGGAAATTGAAGGTCTGCCGGATCTGAAAGTGGAGCAGGCGTTCGAGCTGACCGATGCTTCCGCCGAGCGTTCTGCGGCGGGCTGTACCATCAAGCTGAACAAAGAGCCGATTATTGAGTATCTGAACTCTAACATCGTGCTGCTGAAGTGGATGATTGCAGAAGGCTACGGCGACCGTCGTACGCTGGAGCGTCGTATCCAGGGCATGGAAAAATGGCTGGCCGATCCGCAGCTGCTGGAAGCCGATGCTGACGCAGAGTACGCGGCGGTGATCGACATCGATCTGGCGGATATCAAAGAGCCAATCCTGTGTGCACCGAACGATCCTGACGACGCGCGTCCGCTGTCTGAGGTTCAGGGCGAGAAGATCGACGAAGTGTTCATCGGATCCTGTATGACCAACATCGGTCACTTCCGTGCTGCCGGTAAGCTGCTGGATACCCACAAAGGCCAGCTGCCAACCCGTCTGTGGGTGGCGCCGCCAACCCGTATGGACGCGGCTCAGCTGACCGAAGAGGGCTATTACAGCGTGTTTGGTAAGAGCGGTGCGCGTATCGAAATCCCTGGCTGTTCCCTGTGTATGGGCAACCAGGCGCGCGTAGCCGACGGTGCGACGGTGGTTTCCACCTCTACCCGTAACTTCCCTAACCGTTTAGGTACCGGAGCGAACGTCTTCCTGGCCTCTGCGGAGCTGGCGGCGGTTGCGGCGCTGATTGGCAAACTGCCAACGCCGGAAGAGTACCAGACCTTTGTGGCTCAGGTGGATAAGACCGCGGTGGATACCTATCGCTATCTGAACTTCGACCAGCTTTCTCAGTACACCGAGAAGGCCGACGGGGTTATCTTCCAGACGGCGGTATAAACAGCAAAACCGTCTCTACGAGACGGTTTTTAGTGTTTGCACCCTCTCCCGTGGGAGAGGGACGGGGTGAGGGCATCAGGCCGCAGGGTCTTGCTCTCACCTTTTTATTTTCATTCCTCCCACCTCTCCCGCTTTTTTTCTTCCTCGCTGCTGCGATAATTACCGTAATGGCTTTGCAGAGGAAAACACTATGGATTACGAATTTCTGCGCGACATCACCGGAGTGGTGAAAGTGCGTATGTCGATGGGCCACGAAGCCGTTGGACACTGGTTTAACGAAGAGGTGAAAGAAAATCTCGCACTTCTTGATGAAGTTGAACAGGCGGCAAATACGGTGAAAGGCAGTGAACGATCCTGGCAGCGCGCCGGGCATGAATATACGCTGTGGATGGACGGTGAAGAGGTCATGGTGCGTGCCAACCAGCTCGAGTTTTCAGGTGACGAGATGGAAGAGGGGATGAGCTACTACGACGAAGAGAGCCTGTCGATGTGCGGCGTAGAGGATTTCCTTCAGGTGGTAAATGCCTACCGCGACTTTATGAAACAGAAATAAAAGACCGGAGCATCCCTGCTCCGGCTTGCTCTTACACGGCCGGAATATTGCGGCCGTAGTAAATCTCGCGCATCTCTTTCCAGAGCAGGTCAGTAATCGCCTTACGCTCTTCTTCGCTCAAATCTTCCGGCTTCGTGTGGAACATGTAGTGCTTAAGGTCAAATTCCTTAAGTAACATCTTGGTATGGAAGATGTTTTCCTGATACACGTTCACGTCCATCATGTCGTACAGCGATTTCATGTCCTCGGACATAAAGTTCTGGATGGAGTTGATCTCGTGGTCGATGAAATGCTTCATGCCGTTGACGTCACGGGTAAAACCACGCACGCGGTAATCAATGGTGACGATGTCCGATTCCAGCTGGTGGATTAAATAGTTCAGCGCGTTCAGCGGGGAAATCACGCCGCAGGTCGAGACTTCAATATCGGCGCGGAACGTACACAGCCCGCCTTCCGGGTGACTCTCCGGGTAGGTGTGCACGCAGATATGGCTTTTATCCAGGTGGGCCACGACCACTTCCGGCAGCGGGCCCGGATGTTCAGTTTTGTCGATAAGCTTCGGGTCGACCGGCTCTTCGCTGACCAGAATGGTCACGCTGGCGCCCTGAGGTTCATAATCCTGTCGGGCGATGTTCAGGATGTTTGCGCCGATAATGGAACAGGTTTCTGACAGGATCTCGGTCAGACGGTTGGCGTTGTAGAGTTCGTCGATATAGGCGATGTAACCATCGCGTTCTTCCGCTGTTTTGGCATAGCAGATATCGTAAATACAAAAACTCAGGCTTTTCGTCAGGTTGTTAAAGCCATGCAGTTTAAGCTTTTTCAATTAGCTCACCCCCTTAGTGGATAATGCGTCTTGCAGGTACTGCGGCAGAGCAAACGCTGCGGTATGAATTGCCGGATTGTAGTATCGGCACTGAAGACCGGCCTGATGGAAGCGGGCCTGAATAATTTCGGTGGAGAGATGGCGTAATACGTCGTTATCCGTCGCCCAGGCAAAGGTCATGATCCCGCCGTAGTACGTCGGAATGGCCGCCTGATAGAAGCTGACGTCATCGAAATAGGTGCTTAGCTTACGATGGCTGTCGAGCGCTTCATCCTGCTGCAGGAAGCAGACGCCATTTTGTGCGACGAAGATCCCGCCCGGGTTCAGGCAGCGCTTGCAGCCTTCGTAGAAGGAGGAGGTAAACAGCGACGCGCCGGGGCCGATTGGGTCGGTGCAGTCGGAGATAATGACGTCAAAGGTCTGCGAGGTCTGGTTAACAAAGTTAACGCCGTCGTCAATCACCAGGCTAAAGCGCGGATCGTCATAGCTACCGGCATTGTGGTTGGGCAGGTACTGGCGGCAGAAAGAGACGACTCCCGCATCGATTTCCACCATGGTGATGGTTTCAATGGAACGATGGCGGGACACTTCACGCAGCATTGCGCCGTCGCCGCCGCCGATAATCAGGACATGCTTCGCGTGACCGTGCGCCAGCAGCGGGACGTGGGTCATCATCTCATGATAGATGAACTCGTCGCGCTCGGTGGTTTGCACCACGCCGTCCAGCGCCATCACGCGGCCAAAGGCGGCGTTTTCGAAGATAATGAGATCCTGGTGATCGGTTTTCTCATGATAGAGCACGTTATCAACGGCAAAGTACTGACCAAACTGGTCATGCAGTGTTTCATGCCACAACGTGTGGTCGGCCATACGCGGACTCCTCCTTTGTTAACATCCGTTACGCTCATAAAAAATGAGCGAAACATGATAGCTAACTATAACCGTGGTTGCACGGCTATAGGTTTAACAGGGGGCGTCGGGAAGGTTATTTGACGTAGGCGAGCAGGCTGAGTGAGTCGCGAGCCAGCGCTTTGCATTTTTTGGCAGTGGGAATACCAATACCGCTTAGGTCACGGTAGCTGTCTTCGCCGAGCGCCTTCATGTCGAAGCTGTCGTAGTTGCTGAGATCCCACTGGTTTTGCTGGGCAAAAAAGACCAGCGCGCGGCGAATCTGCCCGTTGGGTAAATTCTGGTAGCCACAATCATTTTTCAGGAATACAAAAACCGCCGTTAAATCGGCCATATCTTCCGCTTCATTTTCACTTAGCGCATAGCTGTTCGCACACATTGCCATCAGGCTTCCGAACAAAATTGTCCTGAAAAACGTCTTCATTGCTTCTACCACTTCTTCACGGAAAATTAACGTTAGCATACTTGATGCCGGTGCGACGATCTTTATTATTGCCGCTTTACTTGACCTTCCGGTAAGGGGAGGGTTTATGCTCAAAAGATCGCCTGCTGGAAATAAGGAAATGAACATGCAACGTCGTGATTTTTTAAAATATTCCGCTGTGCTGGGGGCTGCCAGCGCATTACCACTCTGGAGCCGCGCGGTTTTCGCGGCCGACAGGCCTGCCTTACCCATTCCTGACTTACTGACCGCTGACGCCCGCAGCCGTATCCAGCTTGTGGTTCAGGCCGGTAAAACGACGTTCGGCGAGCACCACGCCACGACGTGGGGCTATAACGGCAATTTGCTCGGTCCGGCGCTTCAGCTACGTAAAGGGAAAACGGTGACGGTGGATATCCACAACACGCTCGCCGAAGAGACGACGCTGCACTGGCACGGGCTGGAAGTGTCGGGCGAGGTGGACGGCGGGCCGCAGGGCATCATCAAAGCGGGCGATACGCGCAGCGTCACCTTTACGCCCGATCAGCGCGCGGCGACCTGCTGGTTCCATCCGCATCAGCATGGCAAAACGGGCCATCAGGTGGCGATGGGGCTGGCGGGGCTGGTGCTGATTGAAGACGACGAAAGCCGCCTGCTGCGCCTGCCGAAACAGTGGGGCATCGACGACGTACCGGTGATTGTGCAGGACAAGAAATTCAACGCTGACGGGCAAATTGACTATCAGCTGGACGTGATGAGCGCGGCGGTAGGCTGGTTTGGCGACACGCTGCTGACCAACGGTGCCATTTATCCTCAGCACGCCGCGCCGAAAGGCTGGCTGCGCCTGCGCCTGCTCAACGGCTGTAACGCGCGCTCGCTGAATTTCGCCGCCAGCGATAAACGCCCGCTGTATGTGGTAGCCAGCGACGGCGGCCTGCTGCCGGAGCCGGTGAAGGTGAGCGAGCTGCCGATGCTCATGGGCGAACGCTTTGAGGTGCTGGTGGATATCAGCGACGGCAAGCCGTTTGACCTCGTGACGCTGCCGGTGAGCCAGATGGGGATGGCGGTCGCACCGTTTGATAAGCCGCATCCGGTGCTGCGTATTCAGCCGCTGCTGGTGGCCGCTTCCGGCACGCTGCCTGATACGTTAACCACCCTGCCAGCCCTCCCATCGCTGGAGGGACTTACGCAGCGCAAGCTGCAGCTCTCCATGAACCCGATGCTCGATATGATGGGCATGCAGGCGCTGATGGCGAAATATGGCGATAAGGCGATGGCGGGGATGCATCACGGCCAGATGATGGGCCACATGAATATGGACCACGGCAAAATGGGCGGCATGGGGAATATGAATCACGGCGACCATGGCTTTGATTTCCACAACGCCAACATGATCAACGGCAAAGCGTTCGACATGAATACGCCGATGTTTGCTGCGACAAAAGGTCAGCTTGAGCGCTGGGTGATTTCAGGCGAAGGGGACATGATGCTGCATCCGTTCCATATCCACGGCACACAGTTCCGCATTCTCACAGAGAACGGTAAAACGCCGGATGCGCATCGCGCGGGCTGGAAAGATACGGTGAGAGTGGAAGGCGGCGTCAGCGAGGTGCTGGTGAAGTTTGACCACGAGGCGCCGAAGGAGTTTGCCTATATGGCGCACTGCCACCTGCTGGAGCATGAAGATACGGGGATGATGCTCGGCTTTACCGTATAAAAAAAGCCGGGTGGCGGCTTCACCTTACCCGGCCTGGATTTCGCAGGTGCGGCCTGATGCCCTCACCCTGACCCTCTCCCACAGGGAGAGGGAACAA
>NZ_JUMS01000025.1:0-6800 GCF_001059415.1 Enterobacter sp. 940_PEND | reverse complement strand
TCAAAAACACCATCATACACTAAATCAGTAAGTTGGCAGCATCACCTAATAACCCTAAGAAATAATCGACATGATTATTCCGCATTATTTTTCAGCGGTGAATCCATGATTAAAAAAGGGTTATCTTTCGTCATGCTTATTTGTGCGCTGTTTTCAGGCCAGCTTATGGCCGGACACAAAGGACACGAATATTTATGGGTCAAGAATGTAGGGCATCAGCTTCGTCATGAAGCCGACAGCGATGAGTTGCGAAGCGCTGCAGAAGAGTCGGCGGAGGGTTTGCGCGAACACCACCTGTGGCAGAAGTCGCGCAAACCGGACACGCACGTTCGGTAATTAGCTGCCCTTGCGTTTTGGCAGGGTTTTCATCAGATCGTCCGGACTGACGGACGCCACAATACTGCCGGGCTGTGGCATTTTGAAGATGTGGTTTTTCATCTTGCCAATCACATGCATTTCGCAGGGACGGCAGTCGAACTTGAGGGTCAGAACCTCATCGCCGTTTACCAGCTGCATGGGAGTGGCCTTCCAGCTCTTAATGTTCCCTTTCGCCTGTTTAGGACACAGGTTAAACGCAAAGCGCAGGCAGTGCTTGGTGATCATCACCGGCACATCGCCCTTCTCTTCATGCGCTTCATAGGCTGCGTCGATCAGCTGCACGCCGTGGCGATGATAGAATTCACGCGCTTTATGGTTATAAACGTTGGCCAGGAAGGATAAATGTGTCTCCGGGTATACGGGTGCAGGAACGGCTTCCGCTTTTCGGCTAGCGCGCGGATACTGTGCCAGGCGCGCGGCATCCAGCATCTCTGCCGTTTCACGACGGAACTGGTTAAGCAGGCTGTTTGGCACAAATAGCGCGTCTGGCAGATTCACGTCGATAGCGCGCGCGTAGTAAATCGTCTGGCCCAGCTTCGCCACGCCATCCTTCAGGCTGTTAAGCGCTTTTTCCGCGTTGTTTGCCACCTCGAAAAGGCCATCAAGCGTATGCGTCACGCTGATGCCGTCTTCACAAGTCATGGTCAGAATCAGCTGCTCTTCCCAGCCGCCCAGCTCAATATCCACGGCGATACGACGTTCGCTGGAGGTTTTCAGCAGCGCCTGCTGCCAGTTATGATCGAGGTTACGGTTAAGGGCCGCGTTCGGCCGCGCCTTGTAGAGATCGGCGGGCATTTCATTCGGCCAGACGCGGTAGCGGTTCTCGCCGGTTTTCTCGACCGTATTGGCACGGAAGCCCACGACCTCACGCTTAATCATCACGTTAAGGCCATCGCCGTTCGCCAGCGGTTCCGTCACTTCGACATCAAGGTGATCTTTCGCCACTTTCAGCACTTCGCCCACCGGTAAACCGATAAACTTCGGTGAGTCGAACGCGCCGATATCCCCTTTACGGGCATTCACAAAATAGTCCGTGCTGCCACGGTGGAACGTTTTGTCCGTCGACGGAATAAAGAAATGCTCGGTGCGGCCGGCCGACGCGCGCGCCAGGTCGCCGCGATCTTCGATAATGGCGTCCAGCATCTGGCGATAGTGCGCGGTGATGTTTTTCACGTAGCTCATATCTTTGTAGCGCCCTTCAATCTTAAAGGAACGCACGCCCGCGTCGATCAGCGCGCCCAGGTTGGCCGTCTGATCGTTATCCTTCATGGAGAGCAGGTGTTTTTCGAACGCCACAACGCGGCCCCGATCGTCTTTCAGGGTATACGGCAGACGGCAGGCCTGAGAACAGTCGCCGCGGTTGGCGCTGCGGCCCGTCTGCGCGTGGGAAATGTTGCACTGACCGGAGTAAGCCACGCACAGCGCACCGTGGATAAAGAATTCAATCGTCGCGTCTGTCGCCTGGTGAATATCGCGGATCTGATTCAGGTTCAGCTCTCGCGCCAGAACGATCTGCGAAAAGCCGACGTCGGAGAGAAACTTCGCCTTCTCGACCGTGCGGATATCGCACTGGGTACTGGCATGCAGTTCAATGGGCGGAATATCCAGCTCCAGAACGCCCATGTCCTGAACGATCAGGGCATCCACCCCGGCCTGGTAGAGATCGGTAATCAGACGTTGCGCAGGCTCCAGCTCATCATCATGCAGAATGGTGTTCAGGGTCACGAACACTTTCGCCCCGAAACGGTGGGCGAACGGCACCAGTTCAGCAATATCGCTCAGGCTGTTGCTGGCGTTATGGCGGGCACCGAAGCCAGGGCCGCCAATGTAGACGGCGTCAGCGCCGTGAAGGATCGCTTCACGGGCAATGGCGGCGTCGCGGGCCGGGCTTAAAAGTTCAAGATGATGGGATTGCAGGCGCATACTTCGTCGTTATCCGTTATGGTCAAAATGGCGGCTATTGTAGTCAGAAGTATGCGTCAGCGAAACAGTTTTGCGTAGCGTCAGCGGGGATAATGAATCAGGGAGTGAAAATGCACCGTCCGGTCGCTGCTGTTGCGGTAGGCGTGCGGTTTATCGCCGGCGAAACGGACGCCCGAATCGGCAGAAATCGTCTGCCACGTGCCGTCAAGCTTCATCTCCAGCTCGCCGCTGACCACCACCACATGTTCAATTACCCCGGCCTCATGCGGCGTGGATTCACTGAGCGCGCCGGGTGCCAGGGTAATGGAGAAATAATCAAACCCGAGCGTCTCGTCCCACGGAAAGAGCGGTTTGACCACCATCGCCTGCTGCTGCGGGTCAAACACCGCCTGCCGGTCCGCCTCTGGCGTGATGAACGCGGAAAACGGCACGTTCAGCCCGGTGGCTATTTTCCACAGCGTCGACACCGTCGGGCTGGATTCATTGCGCTCGATTTGCCCCAGCATCGCTTTAGACACGCCGGTCTCGTCCGCGAGCTTCGACAAACTCCAGCCGCGCGCCTGGCGCAGCGTTTTCAGCGTTGTTGCAAGGTGTAGTGTTATGTCCATGGTCCCTCCTGATGGCGATCAGCATACCACTTGTACGCTATAGCGCACAGTGTTACCTTATATCGGACGTTATAACGCACAACGGAGTTTTTATGCGCCCTTCCTCTCACCTTGTTCCAGTCGCACTGGCTGGATTTGTCGCCGTGCTGGTCGGTTACGCCAGCTCGGCCGCCATCATCTGGCAGGCTGCCGCCGCGGCTGGTGCCAGCGCACAGCAGATCGCAGGCTGGATGACCGCGCTGGGGATTGGAATGGGCGTCAGCACGCTGGCGCTTTCCTGGTGGTACAAAGCGCCGGTGCTGACCGCCTGGTCAACGCCCGGCGCGGCGCTGCTCGCAACCAGCCTGCACGGCGTGACGTTGCCGGAAACGATCGGCGTGTTCATCTTTGCTAATGCGCTCATTTTACTTTGCGGCATCACCGGGCTCTTCGCCCGTCTGATGAGGCTGATCCCCCATTCGCTTGCCGCCGCCATGCTGGCAGGCGTGTTGCTGCAGTTTGGCCTGCACGCGTTTGCGCACCTGGAGGGTCACTTTCTGCTGTGCGGCAGCATGATTGCGGCGTGGCTGTTGGCAAAAGCGCTGGCGCCGCGCTATGCCATCGTGGTCACGCTGCTGGTTGGCGGTATCGTGGCATGGGCGGGAGGTGACGTTGTCACCGATAAGCTCGCGTTCTCCCTTGTGATGCCCGAGTTTATTGCGCCCACGTTCACCTTCACCAGCCTGGTGAGTATTGGCGTGCCCTTCTTCCTGGTCACCATGGCATCGCAAAACGCGCCGGGGTTCGCCACGATGAAGGCCTCCGGTTACCCGCTGGCGGTCTCGCCGCTCATCATCGTTACGGGAGCGCTGGCGCTGCTGTTTTCCCCTTTTGGCGTCTTTTCTATCTGTATCGCAGCCATTACTGCCGCCATTTGTCAAAGCCCGGATGCGCACCCGGATCCCGCAAAACGCTGGCTGGCGGCCATCGCAGCCGGAGGATTTTATCTGCTGGCGGGGATTTTCGGCGGCTCGATTACCGGGCTGATGGCCGCTCTGCCGCTCAGCTGGATCCAGACGCTCGCCGGTCTGGCGCTGCTGGGCACCATCAGCGGGAGTTTATATCAGGCACTGAGCCACGAGGCGGAGCGCGACGCGGCCATCGTCACGTTCCTGATGACCGCGAGCGGCGTCACGATCCTGGGCATCGGTTCGGCATTCTGGGGGCTGGTGCTGGGCGGCGTGTGCTATGCCCTGTTTTCACGCGCTCGCCGCGCGTAGCTGCGAAGGCGTCATGCCCGTCGCGCTGCGAAAGCGGTTGCTGAAGTGGCTGGCGGAGTTAAACCCACAGGCAAGGGCGATGTCCGTCAGCGGCGTCACCGTGTTCTGCACCAGCGCCTTCGCTTTTTCCATTCTTCTCTGCATCACGTACTGATGCGGCGCCAGCCCCGTCGACTGGCGGAACATGCGGGCAAAATGGTATTCGCTGAGGGCGGCCTGAGCCGCCAGTTCAGCCAGCGTAAGGGGTTGCCCGAGGTTCTCTTCAATAAAGGCCAGCACGTTGCGCAGCACGAATGGCGATAGCCCGCCGGTGACGACCGGCAGCTTCCACTGAACGTTTGAGTAGTTTTGCAGCAGATGGGTCAGGAGCAGCGTAGAGGCCGTGCTCAGGGTTAGCTGGTTGGCGTGCTGCTGCCAGTCGCAGCCGAGTAAAAACTGGCGATAAAGCGCGGTGATCTTCGGATCGCTACCAAAAATGCGCTCGTCCAGCGTCAGCGAAAGCGGGCGCTTGTCCCAGATCTTTTCCCCCACGTCGCGCAGGTGTTCATCGGTGCAGTACAGATGCACAAACGACAGGTCATCACGGATATCCCACGTCGATTCGCTCTCTTTTGGCATCAAACAGAAGCGGTCCGGCCCCCCGCCGTTCTTCCAGCCGCCCGGCGTTTTTTGATAGCTTTCGTAGCCATCCGCTATGTACAGGCTCAGGGTATGGTGGTTACTTTTTACCGTTATCGTATCGTGCTTGTTGTACCACGCTGCCAGCTGAATGCCCGAATTCAGCGAGACGGTTTCCCGCAGGACCGCATTTTGTTGGCAAAGCGTTTCAAAGGTATCGTAAGCGTGAGACATGACCGTAAGCGCGTGATTGACTGGAATATCAGTCTAAGAAGAGTTGTCTCCCGTTGCCAGCCCCCGGGAAAGAAAAAAGCGCAAGATTTTGCAAGTCGACCGCAAGCCGGTGAAAGCCCCTGACCGATCTCGGCGCCATACTGCGGGCTTCCGTGGTTTGAGAAGAGAAAAAGTATGAACGCATTATTATACGGACTGGTGGTGGTTATCTGGGGAACCACCTGGATTGCGATTTTCCTGCAGCAGGGTCCCGTAGCGGCGCCCGTCTCGATTTTCTGGCGTTTCGCCGTCGCCAGCCTCACGATGATGGTGGTGTTAATCGCCCTGCGCCGCCTGCGCAAGCTGGCGCTGCGGGATCACCTTTTTTGTATCCTCCAGGGATGCTGCGTTTTCTGCTTTAACTTCTGGTGTTTTTACGCCGCAGCCTCGCACATCAACACCGGGCTGGAATCGGTGATTTTCTCCATGGCCGTGCTCTATAACGCCATTAACAGCTTTATCTACTTCGGGCAGCGCCCGCCCGCGCGTTTCTGGACGGCGGCAGCACTGGGCCTGACTGGGATCGTCACCCTCTTCTGGGACGATCTGCTGGCCAGCGGCTGGAGCGCGTCGCTCCTGACCGGGATTGGCCTCTCCGCGCTCGGCACCTACGGCTTCTCGCTGGGCAATATGATCAGCATGCGTCATCAGCGCAGAGGCCTTGAAACCATGACCACCAACGCCTGGGCGATGCTCTACGGCACGCTGGTGATGGGCTGCATTGCCCTGTTCAGAGGCGACAGCTTCGCGCCGGAGTGGACCGTCAGCTACGTTGGCGCGCTGCTCTATCTGGCTGTATTTGGTTCGGTGATTGCGTTTGGCGCCTATTTCACGCTGGTGGGGCGCATCGGTCCGGGCAAAGCGGCCTACAGTACGCTGCTCTTCCCGCTGGTGGCGCTGACCATCTCCACGGTGTATGAAGGCTACGTCTGGCATATCAACGGTATCGTGGGATTAGTGCTGATTCTGGGGGGAAATATGGTGATGTTTACCAAACCAGAAACCTGGTTCAGACGCTTACGAATGGCGTAAATAAAAAGGCCTGCATTACGCAGGCCGTTTTATTTTATTTCGCGGTCTTTTTCACATCAAACATGGTGGCGTCCGTCGCCATGTCATCAACTACCTGCTTCAGCGTTGCAAAGGTCATCGGCGTACTTTCGTTGTTCAGATCTTTACCTTCGCCTTTACGCACCACCTTCATGACCGGTTTGTTGGTGGCCGCATCGATCAGTTCGCCTTCAAAGAAGAGATGCGTGTCCATGGTGCGATGCCCGGTTGCCATCTGCGTACCCGCTACTACCAGCGCGACCGGCACCACTTCATAGAACTGCAGACCCTCTTTCTGCGAACTCACCCCGGTAATTGCACCACGGAAAATCAGGCTGTGTTTACCCGGCGTGGTCACAATTGGCTTACGGGTACCAATAGCGGTTTTCATTTTGTTATTGGTGTAATTCAACAGCTCATCAAGCGTTTTTTGACCAATTTGTGTGGTCGGTTTAGGCGCAGGATAATAAGTAATCGGCGTCCAGAGAATACTGTCGTAATTAGCTTCGTTATAAGAAGGATCAACCCAACGCAGCGTTGGTTTACCCGTCGCAGACGTCGTCTGCTGCAAGCCGGAATAGTCTTTTAAAAAGCCAGAATATTGTTCGGGAGCCGCAACTTTTGAAGAACAGCCCGCCAACGCGGTAATGACTCCAACTTACTGATAGTGTTTTATGTTCAGATAATGCCC